>QVQF01000116.1 GCA_003584895.1 Methylococcales bacterium | reverse complement strand
GCTTCTTCCTGCGCTCCTCGGTTTTGTCGGGGGTCGGTAGAGAGGGCGTCCTGCCCTCCTACCGACGCGCGGCATCCATGCCGCGCTCCTTCGGACTATTCCCAACAAAACCTGCGGTGCTCGGCGCGGCAAACGAGACTAAAACAACGTTACTGCGTAACATCAGTTAATTAGTTAAGCAATTCCCAAACGGGTTTAATGTGAGTGGGTAAGGCAGGCAATCGGCCTAATTCTACCCAAGGGTTAGCAGGATTATGAAAATCAGAACCCACAGACCCTGCTAAATCAAAACGCTTAGCGAAATCTGCTACACGCCTTAATTCATCTGGATTCATTCGACTGGTAATGACTTCTATTCCTTGCCCCCCAGCTTCTTTAAAGGCAGTTAATAAACGATTCATCCAATTAGCAGTGAGTTTATAACGCATGGGATGAGCTAAAACGGCGACGCCGCCTGATTCAGTAATCCAGTTGATTGCGACTTCTAACTCTGCCCATGTAGTCGATACATAAGCCGACTTACCTTTGGCTAGATAACGATCAAAAGCTTCTTGCTGAGTACTGACATGGTTTTGTGATAATAAAAAATCTGCAAAGTGACTGCGGGTAATCATACCCTCCCCTGCGGCTTTTTTGACTGCCAGCATGGCACCGGGTATGCGTTTTTGTTCTAACTTAAAGGCAATCTTTTCAGCACGCTCTAAACGTGTACTTTGCAATAAATGCGTAGCATTAGCTAAAGGCGCATAACTAGGATCTATACCCAAGCCCACCACATGTAAGCATTTGTTTTGCCAGTTGCAAGAAAGCTCAATACCAGGAATTAAGTGTAGTCCCACTGAATCAGCTTGTTGCTGGGCCTCAGCGAGACCTGCGGTAGTATCGTGATCGGTTAAGGCCAAGGCAGTTACGCCAAACTCTGCCGCACGCTGTACCACTTCGGCTGGTGTTAATGCACCGTCAGAAGCTGTTGAATGGCAATGTAAATCGTAACGTTCAATCATAAATAAGGGGTAATAAAGAGAAAGATTTAGCGCTCTAAGGTATAGCGACGCAATGGAGTAAAACAGCGGCAGTTGTTTTATTAGCAACCATTGAAGCTATTAAACTCCAGAGCTATTATTATCAGCAGAATTAGTTATCGCATAAATACGAGTTTACATGGCGCAAATTGTAACATTTTGAGCACGTTATTCTAAGCTTTCAACTCAGAACCCTAAAACGCAAGCCCTAGATAATTAATCAAGGCGAAAAAACTAGGCAACGGGTCCTGAAGTATAAGCAACTTGTGTGAAAAACTAAGCAACGTTAGCGATATGCTTGGTCGCATGACCTGCACTGTGACCAGGCAGTAAGCTAAGATTTAGCTAAAATTTGAGCTTATTGCATCCTCAACTGCGATTTATGTCTAAATTTGTTTAAACTTTCTTTAATTCTATCGACCATGCGTACACGCATGGCGGCAAAGTTGCCTAAGTTTACCCTCTTGTTAACTAAGAGTGCGCGTTTGTTAAGTCATCGTGCTAGATAAGCAAGGTATCAATTAAGAAAAAAAACCTATCTTCCTAGTAAATTTGTTAGCGTCTTATTGACATTTATTTGGAAAAGTTTATAGTCGTACCCTCATCTATGTGTTCAGCGCCGAGTCGCTTATTATCAGAGCAAGGATCAAGCTTAAACTCTTGGCATTGCTTACTCAAACAAAAATCCATAGCTTAAGTTTTACACATATTGATGATAATTCACCTCTGTTATTACACCTCTAACTCTTTGGAGTATTGCTATGCAAGCTAAGCTTATTACTGCGTTTGACCGTCTGAATGAAGCGGATTTTTTAGCTAAGGCGGGTACTATTGTAACGGCCTTAACAGCCAACAGCGATTACCCAGAGCCATGGGCAGCACAAGTTTCGACGTTAGCCCAACTGACAGCAGCTTATAATAACTACCAGTCTTATTATCATGCCAGTCTGAGTCACGATACTATTAAAATAACGTTACGCAATACTGCCCGAGACACATTAACTACTGAACTTAAACGCTTGGTTCCTTATTTAGAATTAGTGGCCGAAGGTGATGTTAATATTTTAATGACTACAGGCTATGATATGCGCAAAGACCTTGCTCATATCCCTAGTAATGTCATATTGCCGGCACCAGATGATTTTCGGGTGATTCAAGGTACAAAAAGCGGCAGTTTGGATGTGCATGTCGCTAAGTTAGCGGGTGCTGGCAGTTATGAGGTACAACTTGCGCTCACGGATCCTGATATCGAAAGCAACTGGCATCATGCACTTTCCTCCATAAACGGCTCACATATCTTATTGGAGACGTTAACCGTCGGGCAAACTTACTGGGTACGCGTGCGTGCTATAAGCGCAACTACGGGGGCAGGTGCTTGGACGGTATCGATTAAGATTATTGTTAATTGAGGTAACATCAAAGCATTTTCCGTAAGAAACTTAATCACTAAGCCCTTGGGTTGCGACAGTGGCAACCCATTGCCATTTAGGCGCATTTTGTACTTTGCTTTGTTTTGGGGCGTTTAGCAGCGACTTTAGGGATATTAACTCGTAAAGTATTATCTGGGACAGCAAGCTTAAAGACCCAAGCTTCTAAAGAATAAATGGCAGCCAAGGCTTTTTGGTGCAAAGGATGTCGCCTATCATTAGCGGGGTGCAGTGGGTTTTCATGCACTTCATCAATAATTCTCTGCGCATCTCTTAGTTCAACATTTATAGCTGAAAAAGGTTCTGTCTGTTTCATAGCGGCCTTTTAATGGGTAATTGCACAAGTATTGAGCAGCATCCAGTAATGACCTCTACAAAATAAAATCTTGCCGAGTTGACGTGCTGCGCTATAAATACTAAGCAAAGAATAGACCATCTTTATGAAGCCAAGCTTATTCAGCACTAGGCTTAACAAAAGCCTATCAGCCAGTGGAAATGCACCTATCAAACTCAACTTAATTGGTGCAAATCAACAGTACTTTTAATGAGTATGAGATAGGTCTGGAGTAAAACTGCTTTAGCTGTTTTACAGACAATAGCTGAAGTTATTGCACGCCTCTTTAATTTCACCACCAAGAAAAGGTATGTAGTAACCAGTTCAAGTCTTTAGAGGCTGGCCAAGCCCATATCCAAAGCCCAATGACGACGGCTAATAGCAGCCAAGCAAGACTAGCCACATTACTGGCAATAGCCTGATTGACATGACCTAGCTTTTTGCCAGTAACCATCGCAGCAATGAGATTTTCACCTTGCAAATAACTACTGACCACTACGCCCGTTATATGTATGCACACCACTACCAGCATGGCATTGGATATGAGTTCATGCCACTCTGTCAGCCAGTCTGCACCTATATCTTCATAAACAGCCCAACCACTAAGACCACTACCTAGCCCTAACAGTAGTAATAAGACAATCACAACTGCGCCTGCAGGATTATGTCCTACAGGATGTTGCGCTTGTTTTTGAATTAATTGGCAAAGATATAAGACAACCACTTTAGGGGAACATACAAAGCTATAAAATCTAGCATAACGCGAACCTATAAGGCCCCAGAGTAAACGAAAAACGATAAGTCCAAGCACGGTATAGCCTAATAATACATGTAGATCACGATTACGCTCGCTTTCGGCTGTCAAAAAAGCGCCCGCAAAACTGAGCACCAGTAACCAGTGAAAAAATCGTGTGGGCAAATCCCAAACTTTGATACTAGACATAACTATTTTATTTTATCTGTTTAGGGACATTAAATAGGTAATAACATCGCCTTTTTCTTGCGCGGTACATTCACGATTTAACACATCCTTACAGTTGCGTTTAAACCATTTTTCTACTTTGCTGGTATTGGTAAAACGAGCAGGATTAACCGAGGGCGCCATAGGCTCTATTTCTTTTTTAGTAACCGTATGTAACCCTGCTGCCGCAGGATTATCGGTATGACAACTAGCACAACTCCAATCGCCACCATTATGCTGAGATTTAAAAAATTGCTCGCCGCGAATAGCATCAAAACCTAGAAAGGCGGCATTATCTTGCTTTGCCTGCAGTGTATGACTCAGGATGATATCTTGAGGCTGTTCAGCTCTAAGCGGTTGAGCAATCGCTATTAAAATTAAAAATCCAATGGTGAATGGTTTCATGGTTACTCAATAGATTAACGAAATAAAAGGGTAGCGACTAACTACCCTATTTAATCTCAGTGTTGATGTTGCTTGTAGTTTGAATAATAGGCCGCAAGGTTATCAATATCCTGATTAGTCATTTTAGAAACAACCCCATTCATATAAGGATTAATACGCTTCATATCACGATAATCTCGTAACTGTTCAACAAGAAACGTTTGTTTCTGACCGATAATTTTAGGTGACATATCGTCTACACGGATATTCTTAGGACCATGACAACTATCGCAAGTATAAAAGGCGGTTTGTTGAGCCGCTGCCAAATTATTGGCGGCAGGTTTCTTTTCAAATACCGAACAGCCAGTGACAGCTAAAGTTAAAAAGCAGAAGCTAAGGAGCGTGAGTATACGCAAAGTTATATTTTTCATCGATTAGATTACCATTTATTAGAGGGCAAATGGGTATAAAACATCGCCAAGCCTACAATATCATGATCGCTCAATTGAGCTGCGATATCTTCATGACTATCGCACTGTTTACCTTTTTTATGGCACTCACTCAACCAAGCACAGAGATACATAAAGTCTTGTCCGGCTAAGTTAGGTACATTATCCTTAGGATTAATCCCATTACCATCACTACCGTGGCAATTGCTGCAGTCTTTGTCGGCACGATTAGCGAGCGCTTTTTTTACGTCGCTACTCAAGGTCATAGCGCCCATACTCATATTGTGCTCAGAAGGACAGGTGCCCGTTACATTCACGGCCTGTGTAGCACCCGAAAACCCTAAAAACACCAGCATCAGCGTGGCTATTAAATAAGACATAGTATTTAAGTTAAATTTCATATTGGTTCAGCTTAGAACATGAAGTTAGTGGAAAAATAAAGGGTGTTATTAGCACTGGCATTTCGACCGTTTCCATCATAATTTGATGCGGCACCATTAAATTGCGTGTAAGCCCAATACTGTAGTGAAAAACGTAGATTTAAATAAGGATCTAGTTTTGAAGTGCCTTTACCGAACGGAATATAGTCGCCACCTAACATAAAAGAATTGGTGTTGGGTGAGCCATTGGCAGAACTACAAACGCCACACCCTGAGTCCTGTGAAGAAAGATTATAAAGTGTAGCATCGGTAGTGCCCGACATCTTATTCCAAGCTAAAGTCATATTATAGGTTTGTTTATAAGTCCACATACCCATCAACATTACGGTATCAAGATTATTGCTTAAGTTATCAGAAAGCCCTTGCTGAACACTGGAGTTCATTTGCATGTTATCCCGACTGTATCTAAACGAGGCCATCAGCATATGATCGGCATTCAACATATAAGAATAATTTGAGTCAACGTTGTATTCCTGATAACTGTTGGTGCCATAACCACTTTGATACATAGGCACTACTTTAGCGGCTAAGCCATAAGTACCGACCATCATGGTATGAGGTCCAACGGTATGTTGTAAAAACATACGCCAATAAGGTGCGCCACCATCAATTAAACCACCTTGAGGACTTGTGCCTGTTGCATTGGCCCAAACACCTAAGCCTTGCGCCATTTTTGCTGCTTGCGAGGTATAACCCCCCGCTTCTAAATACAGATGATTATTAATCATGGTATAAGCCGTCGCTCCAGCAGTATTAGCGCCCCCCATTAAAGCATTTAACCAAGGTGTAGCTGCAGGCTTTATAGTCGCAGACGAATTGGTATAAGGATACATCCACGCCGGAGTACTCATCCAGAAATCCGACATAGTGGGAGCATTATTGACGCTAATACCGTAGGTAATATCATTGCCGGCAATTTTAAAATGATCCGCATAACGTATATCAGCCATAGCAAGGTTCATTGAATAACTTACCTGTGGATTAATATTAAGCTGTAGATAACTACCAATCTTGCTGGTAACACGACCGGTATAATAAATAGCACTCCAATCGTTCATAACATTATTGTTACGCCCTGATTGCCCATTGGCATTGCTATAATAAGTACCACCCGGCACACCCACATTAGTATTAGTATAAGAAGCTACTACTTCAGCAGAAAGAGGATTAAGAATATCGGGTAGAGTATTAGCATTACCGGCGACATAACCATCCAACTTAAACTTTTGACCTAACTGCGTTAACCAAGGGCCATAAGACTGCATATGACAAGCAGCACAAGGCTCACCCGTTTGGCGTGAAAAAGCCGCTGTGGCACTAGCATTTTGAAAAGGTATGATCGAAAGTAACGATGAAATAATAATGTTTAAAAACAAACTGTTTTTAACGCCGTTAATTAATATAGGTTTTACCATAACGTGGTGTATTCCTGCATAAAGATGAATGGGTGCAATTACTCGCTAGCCTGCTCTACTATCGAGAATATAAGATTTTAGCGCCCTGTAAATAAAAGCTGAGGATTCCGTTAAAATACTTAGCAAGACCTTAACTTATAAAGCAATAATCTAGCCAACTTCAATAACCCTTATATGTAGAGCCCTGCAAGCCATATTTGAAGTTACGATTAATTAAACTAGGTTATTTAACCTATTTTTTAAGAAAAAGTAAGGCTTATGCCACACTTTTTATATTGCGCATTGCCCAAGGAATCAGTTAATAGATTAGATTAAATTTTTTAACACAGCACAGCTTTAATAACGCAAACAATCTAATCCTCCCAGATAAATTTTAGTTGAAAACTCCAATGCGTGAGCGTTATATGCTAGTCTACTGATTTTTAACGGAGAGAATTTATGCAGGCAACGGTTAAATGGGTAGATGGCGTCATGTTTGTGGGCGAAACCGGTAGCGGTCACGCTGTTATCATGGATGGCCCACCCGATCATGGCGGACGAAATATCGGCATGCGCCCCATGGAAATGATCTTACTAGGCTTAGGGGGCTGCTCATCTTTTGATGTGGTTCAGATTTTACAAAAAGGACGTAATCATATCGCCACTTGCCAAGTCCAAATTACGGCTGAGCGCGTTGATGCCATACCCAGTGTCTTTAGCAAAATCCATTTACACTTTATTATTAGTGGCCAAGATCTAAAAGCCTCAGCCGTTGAACGAGCTGTCAACTTATCCGCTGATAAATATTGCTCGGCAGCGATTATGTTAGGAAAAGCTGGCGTTGAAATGACTCATGATTTTGAATTGCTTGAAGCTTAAGTCAGCTAATTACTTAATAGCTTCTAAATAAAGAGATGCACCGACCTGCATCTCAGGTTTATTTTGTAAAACCACGATAGCCCTCATACTTATAACCGCCTTATGCTAAGCACTGCCGATATCAATACCTTGATTTTAACTTTTAAGGTCGCAGGTCTCGCTACAATCTTAATGCTGCTGATTGGCACGCCCTTAGCTTGGTGGCTAGCCAGAACTCATTCTGCGTGGAAAGGTTTTATTAACACTATCGTTTCGCTACCCTTGGTATTGCCGCCCACAGTCCTCGGTTTTTATTTACTGATTTTGATGGGACCTACTGGAATAGTCGGCAAAATCACGACTAGCTTAGGATTAGGCACCCTGCCCTTTACCTTTTCAGGTCTAGTTGTTGCTTCAGTATTGTATTCCATGCCTTTTGTAGTGCAACCTTTGCAATCAGTATTTAGCACAATAGCCGAGCAATGCTTGGAAGCTGCAGCTACTTTACGCGCAGGTCCTATTGATAGCTTTTTTCATGTGGTGGTGCCGATGGCGAAATCGGGTTTTTTAACGGCCAGTATATTAGGCTTTGCTCATACCGTCGGTGAATTTGGCATAGTATTGATGGTCGGCGGTAACATTCCTGATAAAACCCGCGTCGTATCGGTACAAATTTATAATCATGTTGAAGCCCAAGAATATACCGAAGCTCATTGGCTGGCGGGTGGCCTAGTCTTGTTCTCTTTTATCATTCTACTCAGTTTGTACACGGCGCTAAAAGTACAACCTTTAACTCATCAACTTAAATGACTACTGCAATCACGGCTCGCTTTAAGCTAGATTATCAGGCCTTCCATTTAGATGTCGATTTATCATTGCCTAATTCTGGCATTACCGTGTTATTTGGTGAGTCAGGTTCTGGGAAAACCACATTTCTACGCTGCATTGCTGGCTTAGAGCGCGCACCACAGGCTTATTTAGAAGTTAATCAGCAAGTTTGGCAAGATAGTACCTCTGGCTTATTTTTACCTACCTATCGGCGTGCCTTGGGTTATGTATTTCAAGATGCGCAGTTGTTTCCTCATTTAACGGTAGCTGATAATTTAGCCTTCGGTTTAAAACGCATCAAGAACAACGTAGGCACTACAGATTTGAAAACAGTCGTAGAGCTTTTAGGCATAGGTGCATTATTAAAACGATTACCTGAGCGCTTATCAGGGGGCGAAAGGCAGCGCGTTGCTATTGCACGTGCTTTGGTGCTTAATCCAGATATTTTATTGATGGATGAGCCACTTGCCTCTTTAGACGCAAAGCGTAAACAAGAAATAATGCCGTTTTTAAAGCGCTTGCATCAGGAACTCACTATTCCTATGCTCTATGTCACTCATGATCAGCAGGAAGTCGCGCAATTGGCCGATACTTTGATCATTTTAAGTAATGGAGAGGTACAAGCTTTTGGAGCCATAGAAGAAATGCAGAATCGAGTCGATATCTCTTTAGCTCAAGAGCGTGATGCAGCGACCGTTTGGCAAGCCACTATCGCCGAACATGAAAGCAACTATCATCTCACTCGTGTAGATTTTTTGGGAGGTAGTATTAGTTTGCCGACCATTGCAGCTAACATCGGCACACCATTACGTATTCAGATATATGCTCGTGATGTCAGCATCACTCTTGAGCCATCAATGGCTAGCAGCATACTCAATGTACTTGCTGCCACTATTACAGATATCACTGATGATAATCAGGGGCGCAGCAGCATCAGCTTGCAAATAGGCAATCAAACATTGCTAGCACACATTACTCATAAATCAGCCGTGCTACTCAAACTACAACTGGGCATGAAGGTCTATGCCCAAATCAAAGGCATTTCTATATTAAATTAGAGCAGTGTGCGTGCTCATTACTGAAGCACTTAAAGTTTATTAGATTTACAGTTTCTTATCATTTTTCTTGATTCTTCTATTGCCTGATGAGTCATTTGAGGAATTAGCAATTCAACTAGCATAGCGGCTTCTGCATTTCCATTCATTGCAGCCATAGTTGCCCACTTATGCGCAAATATGTAGTCTTTTACTAACCCCCCATGTCCATTCGCATACATAAGCGCAAGTGTAAACTGTGCCTGTACATCGCCTGTTTCTGCAACTGTTAAATACTGTTGAGCTGATTCTATACTATTCATATAATCTACTTATATTAATAACCATAATTCATTAAAGCAATATTCATGCCCAACTTTTGGCCTGTTTAGTTTAATAAAAATACCGTAGTTCTCTGAGACTAGGACTACAGATGCTTAATATTGCCACTCAACTTTGTGACATATCGGTGCAATACACAGCAGGTCCTGCACTTATTAAGCGCATTTAATATTCACATCTATATAGATGGAATATCGTAGCACGAATATTGATAACAAGAGCGTAATACTAATTAAATTTTGATATTAACTTATTATTTTAACACTTACAAGATGACAGTAGTGTGACAAAGAATTCACTAGCATTTAGCAATAAGGCTTGCCGATGGCGTTAAAACCAAACAGCCTGAGCACTTAACTTGATGTAGCCTATACAGGCTGATATTGAGAGGAATAAATATAAAAAGAGTAACTAGTGGAATTGAATTTTAGTTGCTAGACACCCTATTTGTTTTGACTGATATAAAACAAATAGGGTGCTAAGTAACGAAGAACTTACTTTTTTAAAGACTAGGCTAATTTTCCATGGCAATGCTTGTACTTCTTGCCAGAACCACAAGGACAATCATCATTACGACCAACTTTATCAGTTATTCGCACAAAAGGTTGCTCTATAGACTTTTCATCAGCAATGGCCTTAGGAAATTCATCGACAACTTCCAATGCTGGTGCCTCAGCATGTTCAAAGTGCATTTCTATAGGTGCTTGTCTTTGTTCATCTAACGCTTGAACATCTTCTTCTTGGCGGACTTGAACTTTAAATAAAATACCAATGACTTCATATTTTATATGCTCTAGTAAGCTACTAAACATTTCGAAAGCTTCGCGTTTATATTCCTGCTTAGGATCTTTCTGCGCATAACCTCTAAAATGAATACCTTGGCGCAAATAATCCATGGCCGACAAGTGCTCTTTCCAGCTAGTATCTAATACTTGTAACATCACAGACTTTTCAAAATGCTGTAAAACATCTTTGGTAATCTTCTGCTCTTTGTCTTTGTTGTTTTGTTCAAGAATATCAATAATACGCAACCTTAATGAGGTTTCTTGTAATTTATGATCCTCGTCTAGCATTTGTTGCACAGGAATAATGACATTAAACTCATGCTGTAAATGCTCTTCTAAACCTTGTATATCCCATTGCTCAACCATTGTTTTTGCAGGAATATACTGAGTAATTACATCATTAACAACATCTTCACGAATAGCGGTAATGATGTCAGAAACATCACTGGCCGCCATCAATTCATTGCGCTGCGTATATATAACTTTGCGCTGATCATTAGCCACATCGTCATACGCTAAGATTTCTTTACGAATATCAAAGTTGCGCGCTTCAACTTTACGCTGAGCATTTTCAATCGAACGAGTAACCCACGGATGCTCGATGGCTTCACCATCACCCATGCCCAGTTTTTTCATCAAACCAGCAACGCGATCAGAGGCAAAAATACGCATCAAATCATCTTGTAGTGATAAGTAAAAACGAGTTGAACCCGGATCGCCTTGACGACCAGACCGACCTCTTAATTGATTATCGATACGACGTGATTCATGGCGCTCGGAACCGATCACATGTAAGCCACCATTATTAATGACTTGTTGATGCCTATCTAGCCAAGCGCCACGTAGATGTTCTTTTTCAGCATCACTAGCACCTTCACCAAGACTCTTTAACTCAGCATCTAAATTACCACCCAGTACAATATCAGTACCTCGACCAGCCATGTTGGTAGCAATAGTCACAGAACCTGGCATACCGGCTTGCTCGATAATATGTGCTTCACGCTCATGTTGTTTGGCGTTTAGCACTTCGTGCTTAATGCCTTGTTTATTGAGTAAATGTGATAAGCGTTCAGAATTTTCGATAGAAGTCGTACCGACTAAAACAGGTTGACCACGGCTCACACATTCTTTGATGTCATTAGCAACAGCAACATACTTTTCATCAGTCGTTAAGAAAACTACATCACCCAAATCTCTTCGAATCAAGGGACGATGCGTAGGAATGACCACAACTTCAAGGCCATAAATATTGTTTAACTCAAAAGCTTCAGTATCAGCAGTACCGGTCATACCAGATAACTTATCGTATAAACGAAAATAATTCTGGAAGGTAATGGAGGCTAAGGTTTGATTTTCACTATTGATAGCAACATGTTCTTTAGCTTCAATCGCTTGATGTAAGCCTTCAGACCAACGTCTACCCGGCATTATTCTACCGGTGAATTCGTCAACAATAACGACTTCATCATTGGCGACAATGTAATCAACATCTTTCTTGAATAAGACATGACCACGCAAAGAAGCATTTAAATAATGCATAAGTCGAATATTCGACGCATCATAAAGACTGGTACCTTCAGGCATTAAACCAAGTTCAAGCATCATATGCTCAACGCGTTCATGACCTGCCTCAGTTAGATAAACCTGACGTATTTTTTCATCGACCGTGTAATCACCAGGCTCACCTTCAGGTTCTTCGCGAGTTAAATATGGGATGATTTCATTAGCTTTGATATAAATTTCAGTGCTTTCATCAGTAGGCCCAGAAATAATTAACGGTGTTCTGGCTTCATCAATTAAGATAGAATCAACTTCATCGACAATAGCAAAACTTAAATCACGCTGAACTTTCTGCTCTATGCTGAAAGCCATGTTGTCACGTAGATAATCGAAACCAAATTCGTTATTAGTGCCGTAGGTAATGTCAGCAGCGTAAGCCTCACGTCTTTGCGCATGCTCCATTTGACTAATAATCACGCCGGTAGTCATACCTAAAAAGCTATATAGTCTACCCATCCATTCTGAGTCACGCTTAGCAAGGTAATCGTTTACCGTTACAACATGAACGCCATGACCGGGCAAGGCATTTAAATAAGCCGCCAAAGTTGCCATTAAGGTTTTACCCTCACCGGTTTTCATTTCAGCTATTTTGCCATCATGCAGGATCATGCCGCCTATCAGTTGCACATCAAAATGACGCATACCGAAAACGCGTGATGAAGCTTCTCTGACTGCAGCAAAGGCCTCTGGAATAAGTTTATCTAGCTTCTCACCCTGTTCAAGACGATCACGAAACTCTTGAGTTTTTGCTTTAATTGCCTCATCAGACAGTTTTTCGTATTCCGAAGCTAATGCGTTGACACTCTTGGCCAACTTTCTTTTCTTCTTTATTAGCCTGTCGTTACGGCTCCCTACAACTAATCTAACTAGCTTACCCAGCATGTTCTATTTCCGGTTTGAATTGACTAAATGATTGAATCAAAGCGTTGGATTATATACCGTCTAACACTTTAGTTACAGTAAAACACGAGTGATTTTGAAATATTGCGCCTTCGTTAATACTAATAAAGGCGATATTAACAACTAACGTAACTTTAATGCTCTAGCAAATGAAATGAGAATTTAGCATTAAATTCTTAAGTCAAAACTAATTTTTAATACCTATGCCTTTATAAAGCAAAAACAAACTAACTAAAGTTAAAATCAGAATAAACCCAGCTGTCATTATAAAAGCTAACTGAATATCAACATCTGTCACGCCAATCAAACCATATCTAAAAGCATTAATCATGTACAAAAGGGGGTTACCTAAAGAGATGTTTTGCCATATACCAGGCAACATTTTAACGGAATAAAATACCCCTCCCAAATAACTTAAAGGTGTTAAAACAAAGTTGGGAATAATAGAAATATCATCAAAACTTTCTGCTAACACGGCATTAATAAAACCAGCTAACGAAAATAATGTGGCGGTTAATAACATAACCGATAAAGCGATATACGGATTTTTGACTTCAATGTCTGCAAATAATAAAGAGATTAAAGCCACCACGCTACCGACTAATAAGCCTCGAATAATACCGCCACTGACATAGCCACTTAATATAATCCAATTAGGCACTGGCGCTACTAGCAACTCTTCGATATTACGTTGAAATTTAGTTGAATAAAAGGAAGAAACGACGTTGGCGTAGGAGTGACTAATAACCGACATCAATATAATACCGGGAACTATATAATCCATATAACTTACGCCATTAATAAT
>QVQF01000160.1 GCA_003584895.1 Methylococcales bacterium | reverse complement strand
TCCCACTCAATGGTAGCTGGCGGCTTGCCCGATATATCATAAGCGACACGAGAAATACCCGGCACTTCGTTAATAATACGACGCGATATTAAATCCAGAAATTCATAAGGCAAATGCGCCCAGCGCGCTGTCATAAAATCTATGGTTTCAACGGCTCGTATGGCAATGACATAATCATAACGTCTACCATCGCCCATGACACCGACTGATTTAACGGGTAAAAACACCGCAAAGGCTTGGCTGACTTTGTTATATAAATCGTGACGGTATAATTCCTCGATAAAGATAGCATCAGCTTGACGCAGTAAATCGGCATATTCTTTTTTAACTTTACCCAAAATTCTTACGCCTAAACCTGGTCCTGGAAACGGATGACGAAAAACCATATCGGCGGGTAAACCTAATTCTAGGCCTAATTTTCTGACTTCATCTTTGAATAACTCACGTAAAGGCTCTACCAGTTTTAACAACATGTTTTCTGGCAAGCCACCGACATTATGATGCGACTTAATCAAATGAGCTTTACCGCTTTTAGAACCAGCAGATTCAATGACATCAGGATAAATAGTGCCTTGGGCCAACCATTTTGCATCGGTAATTTTTGCCGCTTCTTCATCGAAAATTTCTATGAATAAATTACCGATGATTTTACGCTTGTGTTCAGGATCATCAATGCCATCTAAAGCATCTAGGTAACGCTGCTCCGCATTAACTCTAATGACTTTTACGCCCATATGTTCAGCAAAAGTCGCCATGACTTGATCGCCTTCATGTAAGCGCAGCAAACCTGTATCAACAAACACACAGGTTAATTGATCTTTAATGGCTTTATGCAATAAAGCCGCAACCACTGATGAATCAACGCCACCGGATAAACCTAAGATCACATGGTCAGTACCAACTTTTTCTTGTACCGCTTTAATACTATCTTCAATAATATTATTGGACGTCCAAAGCGCCTCACAGCCACAAATATCTAAGACAAAACGTGATAATATGCGTCCGCCTTGCTTGGTATGTGTAACTTCTGGATGAAACTGTAGTGCATAGAAGTCTTTTTCTTCATTGGCTATACCCGCTATTGGTGCACCATCAGAACTGGCTATTAACGTAAAACCTTCAGGTAACTCAACAACTCTATCACCATGACTCATCCATACATCCAGTAAGCCGTAGCCTTCTGCGGATAAATGATCTTCAATCTCTGTCAATAACTTGGAATGTCCACGGGCTCTAATTTGCGCATAACCAAATTCTCTATGATCAGAAGTTTCTACCTTACCGCCCATTTGCTCGGTCATAGTTTGCATGCCGTAACATATACCTAATACGGGTATGCCGAGTTCAAAAACAATTTGTGGTGCTCGTGGCGTATCACCGCTAGTGACGGTATCTGGACCACCCGACAAAATAATACCATTAGGAGCAAAGTCTTTGACTTCGGCCTCAGTGCATTCACAAGAATAAATTTCGCAATAAACGCCTATCTCACGAATTCGTCTGGCGATTAATTGGGTATATTGTGATCCGAAATCTAAGATCAGGATTTTGTGGGTATGGATATTTGGGGCTAGTTGTTGCGTCACAATGAAACTCTTTAGTGGTTATCTTTAATAGCTGCATACCTGCTCCTCATTGAGGAGCAGACTACAGATAGGGATTAATAGGCTGTTTTTAATTTCGCTGCTATGACTAGAGAAATTCTAATGAATTGACTCTTATTATTCAGATCGATAATTAGGGGCTTCTTTAGTAATCGTCACATCATGTACATGACTTTCTCTCATACCGGCGCTAGTTACACGCACGAATTGTGCTTTTTCATGCAAAATATCAATGGTTTGACTGCCTGTATAACCCATACTGGCACGGATACCGCCCAATAACTGATGAACAACAGCCAGCAAACTGCCTTTATAAGGCACTCGACCTTCAATGCCTTCTGGCACCAACTTTTCTACAGAATCTGCTTCTTGAAAATAACGATCGCTAGAACCTTGTTGTTGCGACATAGCTCCTAGCGAGCCCATACCACGATAGGATTTATAAGATCGTCCTTGGAATAATTCAACTTCACCGGGTGCTTCTTCTGTACCAGCAAACATACCGCCCAACATTACAGCATGAGCACCAGCAGCTAGAGCTTTAGCAACATCACCCGAATAACGAATACCACCATCGGCAATCAAAGGCACACCAGTACCTTTCAAGGCATCAGCAACATTACTCACTGCGGTAATCTGAGGAACGCCCACGCCGGCTACAATGCGTGTAGTACAAATAGAACCAGGACCAATACCGACCTTAACACCATCGGCCCCCGCCTCAACTAATGCTAATGCAGCTGCAGCCGTGGCAATATTGCCACCGATGACTTGTACTGACGGATAATTTTGTTTAACCCATCTGACTCTATCCAAAACACCTTGCGAATGTCCGTGTGCCGTATCAACGATAATTACATCGACACCTGCCTCAACTAACGCAGCAACTCGATCTTCAGTGCCCTGCCCTGTTCCGACTGCCGCACCAACACGCAAGCGTTCTAATTCATCCTTACAAGCCAGCGGATAATCTTTGGCTTTTTGTATATCTTTTACGGTAATCATGCCACGCAAATGAAAGGACCCATTTACAACCAACACTTTTTCAATACGATGTTTATGTAATAAAGCGATAACGTCTTTACGATCGGTATTTTCATTAACGGTAATTAATCGCTCTTTAGGCGTCATCACCATTGAAACGGGCTCATCGTAGCGTGTCTCAAAGCGTAGATCACGACTAGTCACAATGCCAACTAATTCATCGCCATTGACTACCGGCACGCCAGAGATATTCTTAGCACGAGTTAATTTAATGACGTCACGGATACTCACATCGGGTGATACCGTAATGGGATCTTTTATAACGCCACTTTCATATTTTTTAACATGACGCACTTCTCTAGCTTGCTGCTCTATGGTCATGTTTTTATGAATAATACCTATACCACCTTCCTGGGCAATCGCTATCGCAAGTCTAGCCTCGGTGACCGTATCCATAGCCGCTGCTACCAACGGAATGTTAAGAGATATCGTACGGGTCAACTGAGTCTTCATTTCTACGTCGCGGGGTAGCACAGTAGAATGCGCAGGCACTAATAAAACGTCATCAAACGTGAGCGCTTCCTGAATAATTTGCATAAACCACACCTAACCATCACTAAAATAACTTGCTATTATACGGTGAGTTGGCGTACTACTGTAGTACTAAAACACTATATATAAATTAGACATAATATTTATATCAACAATACGCTCCTTATTATCCTAATGAGATTCTATAGCGATGGCTCTAAATCGCAACTGACTCAATAATATCGCACCTCTTTCGTGCACTTTTATCCGCTTTATGCACCACTCCAATACACTTCAGCAAAACTTAAATCTATAACACCTTGTTAAATATGAAAAGATACTTTGGCATGACTTCTGCTTTTAGTTAATTTAGAGCCCTATTAAAATATAAATTTCTAGGGCCAAGCAAACAGGATCAACACCTTGCTGGATGCAAACAATTAAATCTATTAGTCGAGGTTTCAGATGCAAATTAGCTATTTTACTTTCATGATTGTGCTCTTAGTGCTTCTTTGCGCAGGATTAGGCGTGCTTTTTCTTCAAAATGAGTTGCTACGCAAAAAAAGTGTGAGCTGGCTTTACTTATTAACGGGTGTATTGGCCATCTATTGCATTGAAAAGGCCAGCTATGCACAACCCTTTCAACATACTCTCTTATTAGTCGCTGCACTTTGTTTGATTCCTATCACCATTGATAGTATTTTAGATCGAGGGCACAAATTTGAGCATTAACAATTATGTGATTTTTTAAGCTAGTCGAGGAATTATCATTCGCGCTCCTCGACTAGCATCAAGTGTAGAATTCGCACCAACACTTGAACTTATCACTTACGATAGCAAAGCTGATAGAATAAGGTTCATCTTACTTTTCACATCAAGCTTTTGTTTTGCCTAAAAAAATAGAACCCTTACTGTTTGTCACTTTGGTGATACTGTTACATGCCTTGCTTTTAATATGGCTAAAACAACCTGATTTACCTAGCAAACATCAAGAACCAGCACCCTTTAAAATGGAGGTCACTTTACTTGATGGCAGCACCAATAATCCTCCTAGCAAGCCAACACCTATCACTTCACCTCCAAGCAAATCAACCCCTAAGCCGGAAGCTAAAAAAATACCGCCTGTAAGGGAAAAGTCTGTCGATATAGGAGAGATAGAAAAGCTTATTAAGTCACAATCAACTAAACAAATCACCAGAAAAGTAAACGTTCAACCTGACCAGAAAAAGGCTCAAGCTGTTTCAGCAGCGATGGTTATGCCAACATCTGGCAAGCCCTCTGCTAGAGACAACTTCCCAATTAGCGACATTCATAATCCCAGTCCAGAATATCCTGAAATGGGAGTTTTTCTAGGCTATCAAGGCGATGTGATTGTACGAATAAGAGTTTCTGCCAAAGGAGAAAGCGTAGGTGTGGAGATATTACGCAGTAGTGGCCATAAGGTTTTAGATGATTCTGCAGCGAATGCATTGAGAAAATGGCGATTTACGCCGTCAAAACATGATAATACCCCGATGAATGACTCTGTCATTATCACCGTCTCTTATGTTCTGTATGATAGAAATAGATAAAACTAGGTATTTAGCTTATTCATAACCGCAGCAAGTTCACCTGTAACCATCTGAACTACAAAACTTCGACCATAATCAATGGCTTCAATTAATAGCCCCCACTCCGGCTTTGATGGCGTAGATAAGACAAAATCTGCCACCACTTTACCAGCAGGTGGTCGACCAATACCTATCCTTAATCGATAAAATCCCTTAGAACCTAAATGAGCAATAATATCTCTTAAGCCATTATGGCCGGCATGGCCACCATCTTTTTTGAGCTTAACGATACCAGGATTAAAATCCAACTCATCATGAACAACAAGAATTTCTTCAGGCAGTAATTTATAATATCTAGCGACTTTACCTACAGATAACCCACTTCGATTCATAAAAGTATCGGGTTTTAACAGCATGACTTTTCCGTTTGCAATGCTGCCTTCTGCAAACAATCCTTGAAACCTAGACTCATTGATCCAAGCACACCCTAATTCAGTTGCTAGGGCGTCTAAAAACAAAAACCCGGCATTATGCCGGGTTTTTTCGTACTGACGACCTGGATTACCCAAGCCGACAATCAATTTAATCATTGCTAATAGTATTAGCTTTGTGCAGCAGCGTCATCTTTGCTAGCTTTTGAAGCCATCATAGAAGCAACTGGTAAATTATGATCAGCACCTTGAGCCAACGCTACAATTTCAACACCAGTAGGCAATACAAGGTCAGATAAATGTAAAGTTGCACCAATATCAAGAGTAGCCAAATTCACTTCAATAAACTCAGGCAAGAACATAGGCAAACAAGATATTTCTACATCAACCATTGAATGTGCAGCAATACCACCTTTCTTTCCACCAACTGAACTATGCTCATTAGTAAAATGTAAAGGCACATGTACCTTTACTACTTCTGACATATTAACTCTAAGAAAATCTAAATGCTGAATTTGTACTCTTGCAGGATTACGCTGAACACCTTTAAGGATGGCTTTTTCAGTTTTACCGTCAATAGTAACATCTAGCACATGCGAATAAACCGCTTCATGCTCAAGATGTTTAATAACTTCATTGTGATTCAAAATAAGCATTTGAGGCTCACTATGACCGCCGTAAATTACAGCAGGTACTGTACCCGCACGACGAGCTCTTCTTGCTGCACTTTTACCTGAGCATACGCGACTATCAGCAACAAATTCAAATACGTTAGACATTTTTCCTCACCATTTTTCTGAAGTCCGCACCTTATTAGTACGCACATTAAATTCTATCTATAATACGTTAATCGACGTAAAGCGAACTTACTGACTCACCTACTGCAATACGCCTTATGGTTTCAGCCAGCATTTCTGCTACACTTAACTGCCTAATTTTTCCTGATTCGATGGCTGATTGACTTAACGGAATGGTATCCGTAACAACCAATTCATCAAGCTCGGAAGCATTGATGTTTTTCATAGCTGAACCAGACAATACAGCATGAGTACAATAAGCAACTACTTTTATAGCGCCATGCTTTTTTAAAGCAGCAGCAGCATGACATAAAGTACCAGCAGTATCGACTAAATCGTCAATTAAAACACAGGTTCTACCATCGACATCTCCGATGATATGCATAATCTCTGAAACATTAGCTTTAGGCCTACGCTTATCAATAATAGCAAGATCCGCATCATCAAGTCGCTTAGCCAATGCGCGGGCTCTAACCACACCACCAACATCTGGCGAAACAACAATTAAATCTTTATATTGCTGACGCCATACATCCCCTAAAAGTATAGGTGATGAATAAACATTATCTACTGGGATATCAAAGAAGCCCTGAATCTGATCAGCATGCAAATCAACTGTTAAAACGCGATGAGCACCAGCTTGTTCAATCATCTTAGCGACCAGCTTAGCACTGATTGGCACTCGAGCAGAACGAGAGCGTCTGTCTTGCCTTGCATAACCGTAGTAAGGTAATACCGCAGTAATCCGTGATGCAGAAGCTCTTTTAAGAGCATCAATCATCACTAATAATTCCATTAAATTCTCGTTAGTAGGAGAACAAGTCGGCTGTATGATAAAAACATCCTTACCACGGACATTTTCTTCAATTTCTACAGCAATCTCTCCATCACTAAATCTACCGACGGTGGCCATTCCTAGGCGCATATTCAGTTTCTTAACGATACCCTCAGATAAAGCTAGGTTAGCGTTTCCAGAAAACACCATCATAGGGGTGTCGTTCATTCAAGCACTCCTATACGAATTTAATTAAAAGATAAAATGGCTGGGTCGCAAGGATTCGAACCTTGGTATGCGGAGATCAAAACCCCGTGCCTTACCGCTTGGCGACGACCCAATAATTCAATATATAGCTTACCCATTGAGCTTTGAAACTAGTGGCGATTGATTAACACCTTTACTCAGATAAACTTGCCACTTAGACTGAAGTGACTTAAAAGCATTTAAAGCCTCTAGCTCTGAATCAAATTGTGCAAATACACAAGCCCCTGTTCCCGTTAATCTTGCCTCTGCAAATGCCGACAAATCAACTAAAGCTTCTTTAACAGAAGGGTAACTCTGACAAACAACCTCAACGCAATCATTTTGGTGTTGGCCTGCTATAAAGTCGGCTATTTTGATCGATTTACTATCGCGTGTCAAATGTTTAGCAGAAAAAATTTCTTTTGTATTCACATGACAGTCCGGCTTAATAACTACAACCCATTGCTCTGCTGGTAATATTTTTTCTAATTCCTCACCAACACCCTCAGCCCAAGCAGAATAACCATAAACAAACACTGGCACATCCGCACCTAAGGTAAGCCCTAACTCCATTAATTTCTCAACTGATAACTGCAAATTCCATAATTGATTTAACACAAGCAATGTCGTTGCCGCATCGGAACTGCCACCACCCAAGCCGCCGCCCATAGGTAAATTTTTTTCTACCTCTATGCAAACACCTTCTTTACAACCGCTCACGGCCTTTAATAATTGCGCGGCCCTTACCGTTAAATCATCCGCTTCTGCCACACCGGGTATCGTTTGCTGAAGACTTACTCGACCATCGCTTACGGGGTGAAAAGTAATCCAGTCACATAAATCTATAAATTGGAATACAGTTTGCAACAGATGATATCCATCAGAGCGCTGCCCAACGATGCGTAACATTAAGTTTAATTTTGCTGGCGCAGGCCATCTCTCTGCCCATGCTGATTTACTGCTGTGCTGTTGCGTCATTTAAAACCCACTGATCTATAATTAATTTTAATTTGAGCTGTTCATTACTGACAGTAATTTTATAAGGCATAGCAAGGTTATTAACTGATTGCATTTGTTTATAATCAATCAGCCATCCAGCCTGCGTAAAGCCAGTAGGCATTATATTATAGTGGCCATTCGGCTCAGGCACACCTACCACCCAATAGCGCAAAGACTGTACCGGAACAAATAATCCTAACTGTTGATTAATAAAGATCTCTGGCTGTGTTGAAGTTAGCGGTTTATTATCGCCTCGATCAATAGTCACACTATTTCCAGCCAATTGAATCAATGTGGCACCCTGACCTAAAGGACCCGCTAACTTTATTTTCTCGTCATTAGCCGTATGAGCCCAATTAATATTCGCCTGCAAAGCATCTTTCTTTCCCGTTAAAGCCACTCTACCCTCAAATGACCAGCGCTCTAATTTATACAAGGACTCTTTTACTTTCATACCATAAGGTACTACTGGCTGGATAGGTACAGAAGAACAACCTAAAATCAATACCACCAAAAAGACAATAAAACCCTGCTTTATTTTATTAACAACCATCACTGATGAGCGCCACTGAATAACTTACGCTTAATATTAAGCAAATATTCATCTTCTGGCGTTGCTTTTATGGCCTTATCAAATAGCTCCTTTGCCTCGCCTTGCTTACCCATGCTCGACAATACCTCAATGAGGTGAGCGGCTATTTCATTTTCTTGCTGCTGTTCGTAGGCCTTCTGCAAATAATTCAGGGCCTTTTCTGCATGACCTAACTTAAATTGCAACCATCCATAACTATCTATCACAACCGCTGAATTTGGCTCTAACTTAAGTGCTCGCTGTAGATACTGCTCGGCATCGGCGTAGCGACTTGGTTGATTCAATAAGGTATAACCTAAAGCATTTAATGATTCGACGTTATCTGAATCCATTGCCAAAATCTTTTTTAGATCCGCTTCTACTATGGCAGACTTATCTATACGCTCTGCAATCAGGGCACGGGTATATAACAATTCTTTTTGATCAGGAAAATCAAGCAAGGCATCCGTTAATACATTAAAGGCACGGTCATATTGCTTTTGTTGATTATAAAGCTCAGCCTGCACTAATATAAGTTGTGGTTTTTGTTTGGGGAACTTAGATTGCGCCTGACTTAATCTCAAATCAGCTTCTGCATATTGCTTATCTTTAGCTAATATAGAAACACCAGTAACAGCAGCATCAAAAACTAAGGGCCCCTCTGTCACCTTATCAAACCAAACCAAGGCCTGCTTAACGTCACCTTGTTTTTCTGCCAACTTACCTCTATAAAAAATAGCTTGAAACTTCCATTCAGGCTTATCCATCAAAGACTCAAACAAAGATTCAGCTTGCTCATCTTTGTCTAACTGATAATAAATCAAACCTTGTGCAAACTGACTTTCCCAGTCTTTAGGATCATTAGCGATAAGTCCCTGATAAACATCAAGCGCAGCCTCATAATCATGATCTTTAATTAACACCTGAGCGAACATTTTACTTATTTTTACATTACTAGGATATTTACCAATCGCTTCCTTTAATAAAGACTTTGCTTTAGCCAAGTCACCAGAAAATACAGCTATCTGAGCTTGAAAGAGCAGAGCCTTATCCCAGCCTGAGCGAACATTCAAAGCTTGCTGAACCTTACGCTCAGCCAAACCCTTATCGTTCATCTGCATAGCCAATAGAGATTGCATGAAATAGATTTCGGCTTGACCAGGATGCTGATTAGCTAGCGCTTCTAAAGCATCATAGATTAGCCCTACTTTGCCATCCTTTTGCAAGGCACCGGCCAATTCTTGCAGCGCCGCCTCAAAACCGACAACATCAATCGCCAACATGCTATTAAAATGCTCTGCAGCCCCCTGCTTATCTCCCATTTTCAAGGCAGATAATGCGGCTATTTTTCTTGCTGTAAGATTTTTACTATCTAAGCTTAACCATAAAGCCACGGTCTCATTAGTTTTGTAGCCATCTTTGATATACATGGCAATCATTGCCGCTCTTTCAGCTAACTTAGGATCATGGGTACGCTTAGCAGCTTCCGTATAACCTTCAATAGCAATATCATATTGCCCCCTTTGTCCGGCAAGCTCTGCCGTCATCAACATAAATAGCACATCAGGATCTATTGAACTTTTTTCTACTTTTTGCAGCGATTTTTCTTTTGGTTCTACCACCTTAATAGAAACATCGGTAGCTTCAAGCTGATCTGGTTTACCAGCGAAATCAGCGCAACTACTCAATAGCACAAAGGTTATTGCTGAAAAAACTCTAAAAATGACCACACACAATCCTATTTATGACTCAATACACGATGACTATAGATTAGCAGAAAAACTCACTGATTTAGACAGCTGATTTTTTCCATTTGGATAAAGCTATTATATTTCTTAGAATACACCGCCATAATATACGGACATTTTAGCTAAAATCTATGGGACTCAAGAAAAATACCTAACGTGACTCTTAGCTGATAGCAAACAAACAGAATTCCATATTGATTTACACTTAAACTATAACTGACTCAAACACAGGTCTAATTAAATAATAATGACTTTTCTTGCTGTAGGGATTAATTACAATACCGCTCCAGTTTCTATACGCGAACGCCTATCATTTCCGGCTGAAATGTTAGCCTCTTCGCTACAGGATCTATGGCGCGTTAACGAAATTAAAGAAGCGGCGATTTTGTCAACCTGCAACCGTACCGAGTTTTATTGCACAGCTACCAGCGCCAACCAACAAATCCTAATTGATTGGGTCGCTCAAAACAGACAAATCAACCCTACTGATTTTGCCCCTTATTTGTATACCCATACCGATCGCTCTGTTTGTCGCCATATTTTTCGAGTCGCTTGTGGCTTAGATTCCATGATTCTAGGCGAGCCACAAATCCTAGGGCAAATGAAGACTGCTTATCAAGCCGCCTACGATGCAGGCACTTTAGGCAAACGTTTAGGTAAACTATTTCAGCATACTTTTACCGCCGCCAAAAAAGTACGCACCGATACTGCTATTGGCTCCAGCCCAGTATCGGTAGCTTTTGCTGCGGTGCAACTAGCACAACAGATATTCGACAAACTCAGCGAACAAACAGCCTTGCTAATAGGAGCTGGCGAAACCATTGAATTAGCCGCCAGACATTTAACTCAGCAAGGTATAGGTCGTTTGATTATCGCCAACCGTACTTATGATAAAGCCCATACACTGGCGGCACAATTCAACGGTTACGCCATAGCACTTTCGGAATTACCTACGCATTTAGCAGAAGCCGACATTGTTATCTCGTCTACCGCCAGCCAATTACCTATCTTAGGCAAGGGCCGGGTAGAGAGCGCACTTAAAAAACGTAAACATAAGCCTATGTTCATGGTTGATCTTGCCGTACCTCGTGATATTGAAGCAGAAGTTGATCAATTAAGAGATGTCTATCTTTACACCGTTGATGATCTGCAACACACTATAGATCAGAACATGAACTCCCGTAGGCAAGCCGCCGAACAAGCTGAAGAAATTATTGACACCCAAGTTGATTATTTCTTAGCGTGGCTAAGAGCTCAAGGCGCTCAAAGCATTATCCAAGATTACCGTTACCAAGCCGAGCAATCACGCGACGAAGCCTTACAAAAAGCCCTAGTCTTACTCAAAAATGGCGTATCAGCTGAAGAAGCGCTTAATCGACTGGCCCATAGCTTAACGAACAAACTCATCCATACACCCAGCACTCAAATTAGAGCGGCCGCCGAAAACGAACGCCATGATTTGCTTGCCGCAGCTAGCGAAATTTTTAAACTAAAGCAATCTTAATGAAACAGTCCATATTACTTAAACTAGAAAACCTGTGCGAACGCTATGACGAAATCGCAGCCTTACTTTCTGAACCCGAAGTACAAGGCAACCAAAACAAATTCCGCGCCCTAAGCCAAGAATATTCACAAATTGCGCCGCTAGTCGATTGCTACAAGCGCTACGAACTCGCGCAAGATGACCTAAGCTCCGCTAAAGAAATGGCCAGCGATAACGATCCTGAACTTCGAGAAATGGCCAAAGAAGAAGTCTTTGCAGCAGAAGCGCAAATCGATGCATTAGAACTTGAATTACAAGTCTTGTTACTGCCTAAAGATCCTAATGACAATCGCAATATTTTCTTAGAAGTCCGCGCAGGCACCGGCGGCGATGAAGCCGCTATATTTTCGGGCGATCTTTCGCGCATGTATCAACGTTATGCCGAACGTAAGGGCTGGCAAACTGAAATTATCAGCGAAAACCAAGGTGATCACGGTGGCTATAAAGAAGTTATTTTGCGCATTACCGGCCGCGATGTTTATTCGCAATTAAAATTTGAATCGGGCGCTCACCGTGTGCAACGTGTCCCAGAAACCGAATCACAAGGTCGTATACATACGTCGGCTTGCACCGTTGCCATTATGCCAGAAGTCGAAGAAGTCGATGCCATAGACATTAACCCCTCCGACCTTAAAGTTGATACCTACCGCGCATCAGGTGCTGGTGGTCAGCATATTAACAAAACTGAATCTGCCATACGTATCACGCACATGCCCACCGGCACAGTAGTTGAATGTCAAGATGAACGCTCGCAGCATAAGAATCGTGCACGCGCCATGTCTTTACTCGCCTCGCGCTTATTAGCGGCCGAACAAGAAAAACAACATGCTGAACAATCTGCGACTAGAAAGTTGCAAGTAGGTAGCGGCGATCGCTCAGAACGCATCCGTACTTACAATTATCCTCAAGGCCGTTTAACCGATCACCGTATCAACCTAACACTCTACAAACTTGATGACATTATGCAAGGTGGCTTAGAACAAGTCATACAACCCTTAATTAGCGAACATCAAGCAGAGTTACTCACCCAGCTAGGCGAAGATTAAACCTATGCAACTTAATACCGCCATCCAGACAGCGACAGCGCTGCTGACTGAATCTGATTCAGCGACTCTGGATGCGGAAGTTTTATTGTGCTTAGTCTTAAAAAAACAACGCTCTTATCTACGTGCTTGGCCAGACTTGGATTTACCCGCCGATCTAGCCTTACAGTTTTGGGCACTGATCGAGCAGCGCAAACAAGGGTTGCCTATCGCTTACCTGACTGGCTACCGAGAATTTTGGTCGCGTGATTTTCAAGTGACGCCTGATGTACTCATCCCCAGAGCCGATACCGAAATACTTATCGAATTGTGCTTAAAGTTGATATCAACGGACAATCCCTGCAAGATTATTGACCTAGGCACAGGTTCAGGCATTATTGCCATCACCTTAGCTGCTGAACGTCCGCTGGCAGAACTTACCGGCACTGACTTTAGCTTAGCAGCACTGGCTATTGCCAAAGCCAATGCCGAGCAACACCAAACTTCTAATGTACAGTTTTATCAAAGTGATTGGTTTGCCAGCGTTCCCACCGGAAAATATCAAGTCATCGTTAGTAACCCACCGTATATTGCCGAAGACGACGAG
Source organism: Methylococcales bacterium (assembly GCA_003584895.1). Taxonomy (GTDB): domain Bacteria; phylum Pseudomonadota; class Gammaproteobacteria; order Methylococcales; family Methylomonadaceae; genus Methylobacter_C. The sequence goes on along the minus strand of QVQF01000160.1, from coordinate 392 downwards.
CATCTTCAGCTAGGTGATTTGCGCTTTGAACCAAGATCAGCACTTAGTGCAGCAGAATCAGGCTTACGCGATATTAGAATAATTGCTAAAGAAGCCTATCAGCGCCTTGAAAGCGGTGGCTATTTATTGATTGAACACGGTTACGATCAACAAGAGTCAGTACACCGTATTTTTAATGATTGCCATTATCAACAGATCCAGACTGTAACCGACTTAGCCGGTTTACCTAGAGTGACTTACGGACAACGATCTACTATTTCAAACTAATCTATGATGCCAACAGAAATTCAAATCCCTAGAAAACTTGCCAACCAATTATTGCATCTGGCACAACAATCACCTGACGCTGAAATCTGTGGTTTAATCGGGAGTAAAGAAGGCTTAGCGCAGCA
>QVQF01000174.1 GCA_003584895.1 Methylococcales bacterium | reverse complement strand
GTCTCTTGCTTTAAAACGCACCGTCAGTCTGAATAATAAGGCCCCACAGCACGCAAGTCTGGAACAATACTGGCCTGAATATGAAGGTAAAAACACCGAAATCAGCAATGAAGCTATCTCCGGAGCGGCAGATGAGGGTAGTTTTTTTGATTATGCCAGCTTGCATATAGTAACCACAGCAAGTCTTACAAAGTTACAACAACTTTACCCTGAAGGTCATCTGGAGGCGCGACGTTTTCGTCCAAACTTAATAATAGCCACAAATCCTGAGCAAACGGGTTTTATTGAAAACGACTGGGTAGGTAAAACACTGACCATTGGTGACGTAAAGTTTTTGATTACAGACCCTTGCCCTCGTTGTGTAATGCCTACCTTGGCCCAAGGTGATTTAGCAAAAGACGCTAAAATTTTACGTACCATTGCAGAAAATACAGTACATGTCCCTTTTGCTGATAAAGCCCTGCCTTCAGTAGGCGTTTATGCAAAGGTAATACAACCTGGCGTCATTAAGCGCGGAAGTGTTGTAATAATTGAATAGTCCCTGTCTTAATATCTAGCGTAGTCGACACGTATTTAATATGTTGTCTGCGCTTAGATAGGCAAATTAAGCATCAATTAAGACTATGTTCTTGACATATTTTTTCACTATCGCCTTGACTAAGTTGTTCTTTAGTTAAATCGCAAACAAAGCCCACTGAGGTTTCAGTGAAATATTTACAGGTTTTACAAAGACCAAATGACTGTGATTTATTGGCTTTTTGAAGTGCATTGAGTGCGTTAATAAAAACATTTTCTTGGTTGATATTTTCATTAAAAATAGCGGATGCTTGGCTGTATAACTCAGCAGGGCTGGCTTTATTCATAAGCGTATTACCTTCAGCTAAAAGACTAAGATGCACCATACGCTTGTCATTTTCATCGGCTGTTTTTTTGAGATAGCCTTTCTTTTCAAGTAGCAATATCGTCTGAGAAACAGTACCACGAGTCATGCCTAAATAATTAGCAAGTGCCGCTGGGGTGTCGCTATAACGATTACAGCGAGACAAATAATCCATCACTTGTAAATGAACCGGCTGCAAACCTAATTCTGTACACCGTCTTCTTTCTTCAGAACGAATTAATGCAGACATTCGTTCTATTAAATCAAATACACTACTTTTTTCCATAACCCCAATCGATGTTTATTTACGCAATACCATAATAGCGAATCACTATGATATTTTAGTTAAAGTCTTTTACAAAATATTTTTTTGATGTGCATAGTTTTATCTTTTATGACACAAAGGTCTATAAAAAAAACAGTGTCAATTATATACCAAATAAACAATTACTCCCCCTGATCAAGAGCAACCGCTCTAGCTAAGCCTTAGCCAACAACGCTTTAATTTCTGGCACACAAGATCCACAATTAGTCCCTGCTTTAAGACAGGCCCCTACTTGCTGATGAGTTTTTAAAGCTTTTTCTTTGATGGCTGCCTGTAAGGTTTTTTCGCCTACATTAAAACAAGCACAAACAATAGCACCCACATCAGCAATACCTTGGGCTGGCCGCCCTGATAATAAGGCTTTACGTTCATTAAGCGACAAGACTGGCTGGGCAAATAAACTACTTAACCAACTACGTTCAGGTAAATTATTATCGGTCGCTATAAAAATGACGGCTTCCAACTGATTATCGATGAGTCTAGCCGCTCGATAACTGCCTTTACTCGTATCTTGATATTCCTGCCATTGCACACTATCAACCAATTGCTTACTGATAATATTACGCCAATCATCCCTAGCGCTATCTCCTGCCAATTCGTAACGATAAAAATGTGCGCCTTTAATCGTTACGCGGTATTCAGTGTCAGCCAAAGCCAGTTCTTGCCGTGACAATATAAAACCTTGCCAAGCCGGATGATATGCCTCGATAGAAACGGGGGTATGCTTGCTTTCTGGTTGCTTGGAAATAGGATCAACCACAGGATTAATTAGCGGCCCCATCCGCCCTTGACTGGCTAATTGTTGCGTCCAATGCATGGGTACAAATAGATTGCCTAGCTGTTGGCTATCGGTGATTTGTACACGCGCCAACATTGAACCCCAGCGACTTTCAATTTTTGCTAGAGTATTCTGCAATAAAGCATAAGTCGTTGCATCAATAGGATGCACTTCCACGAAAGGCTCTGGTTTGTGTTGATTTAATTTGGGGGCGATACCGGTGCGCGTCATAGTATGCCATTGATCACGAACGCGCCCAGTATTGAGTATTAAGGGGTAATGCTCATCAGGCGCATTCACTGGCAACCGTGGCTCTACGGCAATAAATTGTGCTTTACCTGAAGCGGTATAAAACTGTCCTTGCTCAAAAAAACGCGCCCTACCCTGCGGATACGTTTGGTTAACCGGCCACTGTATCGGTTGCATCTGCTCATAATCCTGCTCAGACATAGCGGCTAAAGCAGAAATATCAAAATCTCGTAAGCCATGATGCTCATTATTTTCAAAACCTGAAAGCTCGGCATGTTCGCGAAAAATATCGCGACTGCTTTGGTAATCAAACGCTGAGGCAAAACCCATACGCTTTGCAACTTGAGAAATAATCCACCAATCTGGCTTAGCACTACCTGCGGGAGACAATAAAGCTCGTTGACGAGAAATACGACGCTCAGAATTGGTTACGGTACCGTCTTTTTCACTCCAGCCTTGCGCAGGCAATAACACATGCGCTAATTCAGTTGTATCGGTGTTGGCAATACAATCAGAAACGACCACAAAATCACAGTGTTGCAAAGCACGTTTGACTTTATCGGCATTGGGTAAACTAACCACTGGATTAGTGCCCATAATCCATACGGCTTTTACTTTACCCTCAGCAATAGCATTGAATAAATCAACGGTTGCTAGTCCGGGCTTTTGAGCGATGGATTGCGCTCCCCAAAACCTCGCCACTTTATCGATATCTTCGGCCTTAGAAAAATCCATGTGCGCGGCTAACTGATGTGACAAGCCACCGACCTCACGCCCTCCCATCGCATTGGGTTGACCCGTCAAGGAGAACGGCCCCATGCCCACTTTACCAATACGCCCCGTCGCTAGATGACAATTAATGATGGCATTAACTTTATCCGTACCTGATGACGACTGATTAATACCCTGACTGTACAGGCTCATTACTTTTTCATAGTCTGTAAACCATTGATAAAAACAGCGCAGATCTTCTACACTCACCGCGCACTTTTCTGCCACCTGCTCTAGGCGATTGCTTGCCGCAACTTGCAAAGCTTTTGTAAAACCTTCGGTATGAGCATCAATATAAGCTTGATTCAAGGCCTGTTGTTGGCTTAGAAAATCTAGCAAGCCATTAAATAAATAAGCATCAGTACCGCTGGCTATCGCCAAATGCAGATCTGCAATATCGCAACTGGCGGTACGCCGTGGATCAATAACGACAATTTTTAAGACAGGATTAGCTTCTTTTGCGGCTTGAATACGCTGAAAGCTCACTGGATGACACCAAGCAGCATTGGAACCGATAAGAATAATCATCTCGGCTTGCTCAAAATCCTCATAGCAACCCGGGACGGTATCAGAACCAAAAGCTCGTTTATGTCCGGCAACTGACGATGACATACACAGACGGCTATTAGTATCCATGTTGCCGCTACCGATAAAACCTTTCATTAGTTTATTGGCCACATAATAATCTTCAGTCAATAACTGTCCTGAACCATAAATGGCCACGGCATCGGGGCCATACTCTGCTATGGTTTTGCTAAAGATATCCGCCACTTTATCTAAAGCTTCAGTCCATGCCACCTCATGACCATAGATTTGAGGGTGTAATAAACGTCCTTTAAGCTCTATAGTTTCGCCTAAGGCAGAACCTTTAGAACACAAGCGACCAAAATTAGCCGGATGTGTAACATCGCCACTAATACTTACTAGTCGATTTTTCTCATCAACAGTAGCGCTAATACCACAGCCTACGCCACAGTAAGGACAGGTCGTTTTTATAACGGGAAGATTATTCATTGCTCTCATACATACGCTTTACCAAAAATCAGCGTGTCTCTTATCGCCGCAATATTTTCTTGTTTCTCTAGCAACTCTTGATACCAACTGCCATCGGCTGTTTCGCCATAAAGTACGACCCCTATTAACTTGTTAGCCTTGATCACTAATTTTTTATAAATACCTAAAGCAGGATCGGTAAAGTGTAGGCTTTCACTTTGTTCGTCTCCTAGAAAATTACCTACCGAAAACAGCTGAATACCCGTCACTTTAAGCTTAGTCGCCGTTGGTAAGGTGATATATTCGGCAACACCATGAGCACTTAAATGATTGGCACACACTTTTGCTTGTTCAAACAAAGGCGCAACTAAGCCAAAGGTATCGCCACGATGTTGGATACATTCGCCCACCGCGTAAATACTCGGATCATAACTTTGTAAGGTGTCATTGACCACGATGCCTCGTTCGCAATAGAGTCCAGAATCCTGAGCCAGCGCCATGTTTGGACGAACTCCGATGGCCATAATAAATAAATCACAAGCTAATTGGCTGCCGTCTTCAAAACAGGCAGTGGTGATATGTCCTTGGGCATCACCCTCTAAGCATTTAAGTTTGGCAGCCATCTTAAACTTTAAACCACGTTGCTCTAGTTGTGTTTGCAGCAGGGTTCCAGCCGGCTTATCCATCTGCCGATTGAGTAAGACTTCATTGTTATGTATCACCGTGACGTCCATGCCTCTTAATACGAGGCCATTAGCCGCTTCTAAACCTAATAAGCCCCCACCCAACACCACGGCTCGCTTATGGCTACGGCTGTAACTGAGCATTTTATTAACATCGAAAATATCTCGAAAGCTGATCACACCATCCAAATCATTACCCGGAATCTGTGCGATAACAGCTTTAGATCCCGTAGCGATTAATAAGCGATCATAGCCGGCAACCGTTCCATCCTGCGCATAAACTTTTTTATGTTTCCGGTCTATACGCACCACGACTTTATCAGTACCAGCATGTAAAGTGATGCCATGATCGATATACCATTGACGACTATTAATGACGATATCCTCTAAGCTTTTCTCACCACAAAGCACCGAAGACAACATGATACGGTTGTAATTACCATAAGGCTCGTCGCCAAATACGGTAATGTCATACTGAGTCGGAGCAGCGCTTAATAACTCTTCGACGGTACGCATACCAGCCATACCATTACCAATCACGACTAATCGTCGTTTCACAATCCACTCCTCACTATGATCAACACTCAATAGCATCAAGAGCTGGAATCATCATACGGCCTTCAGCAACCATCACCGCCGCACCCCCAACTCTAATGGTCAAGGTATCTTCGCCCTTATGATCCATTTCCAGATTAATCACACTGCGGCGTTGCTGGGGCTCTCCTCTATCGACGCTAAATACATAAGTCCCTTTTTGCATATGCTCGAAAGAACATAGATAAGCCGCAAAAGCCGGCATGGCGGTTCCTACGGGCGGATCATCGTATAGGCCAATATTAGGTCCTAGCAAACGCGCGTTAAAATCGACATCATGAAACGGCGTTTTTAGAGAAAATAATAAAATTTCCTGTGCCGCTGTTTGCGGTGCAATAGATTGGCTCCAAGCCTGAAAATTAAATCTAGCCTTTCTCACTGCATCATAGCTATAAACCGGCACTATTAAATAAGGAAAGCCGCAAGATACTAAGCGAGTACTATATTTTTTATGATCAATCTGTCCTTCAGGTATGGACAGAAAACTCGCTAATTCACCATTAGTGGGTGCATAGCGATCGACTATCGGTGTCACCTTACTGGTAAATTGTATGAAGACCGGTTTACCTTTTTCACTAGTAATACTGGCCTGAATATCGCCCATATTTTGTTCAAAAATGATGGGCGTATAAGTTTCTGTTAAGACAATATCACCACAACTGGCCAACACAAAAGCCGTAGCAATAATAGGATGGCCAGCAAAATCAATTTCTGCCTTGGGAGTAAAGATACGCAACCGTCTTTTTGCTGAATCTTGGTTCTTATGAAACACAAACACAGTTTCGGTTAAATTAAGCTCTCTAGCGACCTTAGTCATTTGTAATGTACTTAAGCCATCCGCATTAGGAAAAACCGCAATCTGAGCACCGTTGAAAATCTGATCGGTAAAAACATCGGCAATATAATAATGGTAATTCATAATCATTCCTTCACGCTAATTTGAACGTAACCATGCTCTATGCGTATCCGATAAACCGGTAAACTTATGGCTTCATCTTCCAGACAAACACCGGTATTAAGATTGTAGTGTTGTTTATACAAAGGTGATGCGACGACGATTTGACCGTTAATATCACCGATAATACCGCGAGATAATACGTTAGCCTGGCCAATGGGATCATAATTACTAATCGCAAAAACCATAGACTCTTGTGGCATATAAAATAATGCAATCTGTAAACCAGAAACTAAGGCGCAAACCCCCGAGTCTGGTTGTAAATCATCTAACTGACAAACCGATTGCCAAGTAGACATTACGCCACCTCCACGAGTTTAAAATGTTTTCGCTCTTGTTCGTCAGCGGGACGAATTTGACCACGTTCTTCAACAAAAACCACGTTATCATCGGTTTGCTCACTGTTAACAAAATGACGAAAACGTTTGAGCTTTGATTCATCTTCAATAGTGGTTTTCCATTCACATTGATAAGTATCTATCACCGTTTGCATTTGCTGCTCTAGTTGTTCACACAAACCTAGTTTGTCTTCTATCACCACCGACTTTAAATAATCTAAGCCGCCTTCCATGTTTTCCATCCATACCGAGGTGCGTTGCAAACGATCAGCACTGCGTACATAAAAGGACAAAAAACGGTCGATATATTGAATCAATGTGGCCTTGTCTAAACCCGTGGCGAATAAATCGGCATGGCGTGGTTTCATGCCACCATTACCACAGACATAAAGATTCCAACCATTTTCTGTAGCGATAATGCCTACATCTTTACCCTGTGCCTCGGCACATTCGCGAGTACAACCAGAAACGGCAAACTTGATCTTATGCGGAGAACGTAAACCTTTATAACGATTTTCTAACTCGATAGCCAAACCGACACTGTCATCAACACCATAACGACACCAAGTGCTACCAACACAAGACTTCACTGTACGTAGAGACTTACCATAGGCATGGCCCGATTCAAAACCAGCGTCAATCAGTTCTTTCCAAATAGGTGGTAACTGGTCAACACGAGCACCAAATAAATCAACGCGCTGTCCGCCAGTGATTTTAGTATAAAGCTTATATTTTTTACCGACCTGACCTAAGGCTATCAACATATCAGGACTGATTTCTCCACCAGCAATGCGTGGTACGACTGAATAAGTACCATCTTTTTGCATATTAGCTAGATAAGTATCATTGGTATCTTGTAACGGCGTATGTTCTGTTTTCAGAATATAGTCATTCCAGCAAGATGCCAAAATAGAACCTATCGTGGGCTTACAAATTTCACAGCCCTTACCTTTACCATGTCGCGCTAGTAGGTCAGCAAAGGTTTTAATTTCTTCGACTCGAATCAAAGTATACAAATCTTGCCTTGTGTAAGCAAAATGCTCACAAATATCGGTATTTACTTCATAGCCTTGTTTGGATAGCTCCGAGTTCAATACTGATTTAAGTAACGCCGCGCAACCACCACAACCTGTCGCGGCTTTAGTTTCTGATTTTAAGCCATCTAAGGTCGTGCAACCGGCATCTATAGCCTTACAGATTTCACCTTTAGTCACGTCATAACACGAGCAGATTTGCGCTGAGGCTGGCAAAGCATCGGGACCTAATCCCACGGATTCATCTGAACGAGACGGTAAAATCAGTGCATCAGGATTTTCTGGTAGTTCAATACCGTTCAAACAATATTGTAATAAAGTGCCATAACCAGAGGCATCACCTACCAATACCGCACCGAGTAAGTGCTTTTTATCCTGACTCACTACTAAACGTTTATAAACGGCAGTATCACCATTTTGATACGTGTACACCAACGCGCCCGGCGTTTTAGCATGGGCATCACCAATACTGGCGACATCTACGCCCATCAGTTTTAATTTAGTACTCATATCGGCACCAGTGAAGCTAGCCTCATTGCCGGCCAAATCTGCCACCACGGTACGCGCCATGGCATAACCCGGAGCGACTAAACCATAGATCATGCCATTCCACAGCGCACATTCACCGATCGCATAAATATTTGGATCTGAGGTTTGACATTGATTGTTAATGACAATACCACCACGCGGACCTACCTCCAGAGCGCAGTCGCGGGCGATATCATCACGAGGTCGGATACCTGCCGAGAACAAAACGATATCCGTTTCTAGCTCTTCACCATCGGCAAAGCACATTTTATTCACGCACTGTTCGCCATCAGTAATCAGACTGGTATTTTTACCGGTATGTACAACCACACCTAAGGCCTCTATCTTAGTACGCAACATAGCGCCGCCGGCATCATCCAATTGCACGGCCATTAATCGCGGTGCAAACTCCACTACATGTGTTTGTAAGCCCAAGTCTTTCAAGGCGTTAGCGGCTTCCAAGCCTAATAAGCCGCCGCCAACCACAACGCCCACTTTGCCTGTCTTAGCGGCGGCTTGCATAGCCTCTAAATCTTCAATCGTACGATAAACCAAACACTGCGCTCGATCATGTCCAGGAACTGGCGGTACAAATGGAAAAGACCCTGTCGCCAACACTAATTTATCATAACGAATACTGTGACCTTTTTCAGAAGTTACTGTTTTAGAGTCTCTACATATTTTGGCCGCTTTATCACCCATATAAATGGTAATGCCATGCTGCTCAAAAAAACCAGGCTCAACGAGAGATAAATCCTCTGCCGTTTTTCCGGAAAAAAAGGCGGAGAGATGAACACGATCATAAGCCGCCCTAGGCTCTTCGCAAAAAGTAATGATGTTGTAATCCTCTTTAATAGGATTATTCACTAAATTGACTAAAAAATGCTGGCCCACCATGCCATTACCAATAACGACCAGTGTTTTTTTTATGTTCATGTCCAACCTCGAAAACGTCGTAAAAACTATTTCTAATATCTGTAACCAAACTTATACTTAAAAACTTATATTGCCAGACACCCATATTTTCTGAGTATCGGTATCAAAATGATCGGCATTGTAATAGGCGTAACTGGTTAATAATGAGTAATGCTTACCAAATTTTTTGGTGACCATAAAATCCCATTCATTTCCATAATGTATGCTACCTGTATCGTTATAAAAATCATGATAGACACCCGTCAAAGCAACGCTACCCTTATCCAGAGTGGTCGTTAAGGTACCAAACACATCACGAATACCATTATCTGGCGTCACCAAAAAGATATCAGCCCAACCTTGAAAAGCATGGTTAGTGCCTAAGGGAGTAATAAAAGTTTTATTTTTACCAATACCATCTTTTTGCTCCATCGCACCTTGTAAGGTGACATTAAAAGCTGTCAAGCCACCCATTACGTTATAACGGTTTTCAGTATAGTGCTGAGGACTATTCATATAATCTGATTGAATACCCCACTCTGCCGTATAAAGCACGCCAAGATTATCTGTGAGTTTGAGAGCGTCTCCATGTTTTTGATAATTGCTTAGCCGTAAACCGAACGTCTTATTAGAATTAGCATAATATGCTGGATCCGTATATCCCAACCAATAGCCATAAGCCACTAAGTTGCCATAATCTCCTAACTTGTAATTAACATTGAGTAGTGGTGCATTAATACTTTGATTAGTCGAAGTAAAACTTTTTACATTACCGATATAACCCGCGTTAAGAGTCAAACCGAAGAGCTGTTGATTATTATGCGTAATCAAGACCGAATCATAAGTTTGCTCAATCTGACGCCAACCGACGTTTCCGATAAAACGATCATCGTCCAACTTGATACGTTGCCGTCCACCTTTTATTAGCGTGTCAGGAACACCAGCATAGCTAAGCCATAACTGATCCAGCTCATTAACATAAGGATCTTTAATGGCTGAATATTGGCTTTTACCATTAAGAGAGCTGTTGTAATCCGCATCCATAGCGTAAAGTCCCTGATATTCTGCATAACCCTGAATACCATGATATACCGGTGACAACAGACCTAATCGTAACCTTGAAGTTACAGCATTGGCGGTAACCGGTTGTTTTGAAGCCGCCAGAGCATTACCATTCAACGCAGTACTTCTAACATTATCTTGATTAACATTTTCAAAACGCGTATTTAAATCAACTTTTACTGCACCATTTTTACCGTAATGATAAAAGTTAAGTGCATCTTCAATATCTTGGGTCATATCGGCCATTGCAACTGGGCTCATAAATGACATCGATAATACGACTGCCGATAATGGATTTTTTAGTTGTTGCTTAAGCATAAAGCCACCTTAGGTTTGAATTGAAAGTCTTTGTATAAATAAATAACGATTAATGCGAACGATCACATTCCGCTAAAAAAGTGAGTATGCTTTCTCGATATTTATAATAATCAGGATGTGCCAATAAGGCTTTTCGAGTACGAGGTCTAGGTAAATCTATCGTTTCTATTTTGCCGATTTTGGCATGAGGACCATTCGTCATCATAACCACGCGATCTGACAACAAAATAGCTTCATCGACATCATGAGTCACTACAATAGCGGTTACCTGAGTACGCTCCCAAACTTCCATTAATACCGCTTGTAATTCCCAACGCGTTAATGAATCCAACATGCCAAAGGGTTCATCTAGCAACAGTAACTTTGGCGACAAGGCAAAAGCTCTTGCGATACCGACTCGTTGACGCATACCGTTAGACATTTCGGCGGCTTTCTTATATAGAGCATCACCCAAACCGACACGGGTCAAATAATATTCAACAATATCATTGCGTTCAGTACGACTAATATGCGGATAGACTTTATCTACACCCAAGGAGACGTTTTCAAAAGCACTTAGCCAAGGAAACAAACTGGGCGCTTGAAACACTACGCCACGATCAGGGCCTGCGGCATCTATTTCTCGATTATCTAAAACGATAACACCTTCAGAGATACTGTTTAATCCGGCTGTCATTGATAATACTGTCGACTTACCGCAACCTGAGTGACCAATAATAGAGATAAACTCACCTTTTTTTATTTTCAGATCAAAGCCATCAACCACTTTCACCGTGCTATTGCCATCAGGAGTCGGGTAACTCTTTGACAGTTGAGAAAAGTCCACATAACGCGGCCTACCTAAGTCAGCTTGTGTGGACTTTATAGAAGAAACACCTTGTTGCCATTCATGATGAGTATTAGGTAGAGCCTCTGGTAACGCGACGCTATCCGCACTCGAATACTGAGTCTTTTCCATACCCATCGCCATCAAATATTGAGTAATTTCAGCGCGGCACTTCTTAAATTCTTCATTATGATTTAAGGCTGCTCTGTCGCGTGGTCGTTCGATATTGATCACAAATTCGGGGCCGAAGCTTGCATCTGGCCCCGGATTTAAAGGAATCACTCGATCAGCCATATAAATGGCTTCATCGACATCATTAGTAATTAAAATGACTGTTTTCTTTTCTTGTGCCCAGATTTGTAAGATCTCATCCTGCAAATTGCCACGCGTTAACGCATCTAAGGCACTGAGTGGTTCATCCAATAATAAAATATCAGGACTAGCTGCCAGTGCTCTGGCCACATTAACACGTTGACGCATGCCACCTGACAACTCAGCGGGCTTCTTATCCATAGCCGCACCTAAGTTCACCATACGAATATATTTTTCGGCATGCGCTTTACGTTGCGCAGGAGTCCAGTCTTTAAAAAGTGCATCTACCGCTAAAGCTACATTTTCATAAACACTAAGCCAAGGCATCAAAGAATAATTTTGAAAGACCACGCCCCGATCTGGCCCTGGCCCAGTGATAGCATTGCCCTGTTTTAAGACTTCGCCACTATCGGCTGATATCAAACCCGCGATCAATGAAATGAGTGTACTTTTACCACTACCAGAGAAACCAACGATAGCAATAAACTCGCCCTCGTTAACAGTCAAATTAATATTTTTAAGGATGGCGGCATCGCCATAGCCTTTGCAAACATCTTTCAATTCTACTAACGGTAATTGTGCTTCATTTGCCGGTAATAACGGTGCCATACACTCATTTAACTCCATGACTTTATATTTTAAGACTGACATAACAAACTCCTGATTAAAGCTCTCTTCCGAAAGAGAATACTTTTTGAAAGGACTGCATAATCCTATCCAAAATAAAACCGATAATGCCAATAGTGAATACCGCCACTATGATTCGACCTAAAGAGTTTGAACTACCATTCTGAAACTCATCCCAAATAAACTTGCCTAGCCCTGGATTTTGCGCAAGCATCTCGGCGGCAATCAAGACCATCCAACCCACACCCAATGACAGACGCATACCCGTAAAAATAAAAGGTAAAGCTGAAGGTAAAATGATTTTTCTAATCTGTGTCATCCAGTTAAGACGTAAGACTTTAGCAACGTTAACCAAATCTTTATCAATAGACGAAACCCCAATGGCGGTATTAATCAATGTAGGCCATAAAGAGCAAAGCGTTACGGTAATCGCTGAGGTTAAAAAAGATTTTTCAAACCATGAATCAGGTGTAGTGACATAATCTGCACTCACGACCAACGTCACAATAGGCAACCAAGCTAAAGGTGATACCGGTTTAAAGATTTGAATCAGCGGATTAATAGCCGTATTAACCAAAGGACTCATACCGCAAAGCAAGCCCAATGGAATGGCTATCAAGGTCGCAATAATAAAACCTGCAAACACCGTGTACAGACTGGTAAAAATCTTATCAAAATAAGTGGCTTGTCCATTGTAGGGACGAACTCTAATTTCAGCATCTGGATTTTCAGCCAATGTTTGTTGATTACGTTGTTGCTGATGTTGATAAAAAGCCACTTTTTTAGCTCTTTCTGCACTATGTTCTGCCACTAATCCAGATGCCTCTTGCCAGACTGCAACAGGCCCAGGAATAGCGCCTAAACTGGTATTAACCATAGAGGCAGATACATTCCAAAGTACTAAGAACACTGCAAAGGCAATAATCGGCACGCCCATAATCAAAAACAACTGGCGAATTTGTAGTACGGGGTTTTCACCCGCAGCTATTTTTACCAAAGGCACAAACCAAGTTAAACCGGTGATATTGAAAAATTTAATAAGTTGCTTATACATAGTCCCTACCTTTAAGTGTGATAAGTCGGATGAGTAAACAACCCGACTTAATGCTGCTCTTTGTAAACGCGTGTTACTCAACCACCTTGCCTGCTACGACTTTTTGCTTGCCTTTAAGCCCGATAGCAAATTGAGTCAGGTATTCATTCGGTTTGAAGCTGTTAAAAACAATGCCATCAATGTAATCAGAACTAGGGGCTTTAAAGCCGGTTTCATTTTCAGCGGGAAAATCACTGGCCTTAGCTTTACCTTCTGCAATAAGCGCCTTCGCTGCTGCCATAAAGATATCGGGTCTATAGACTTTTTTAGCCGTTTCTAAATACCAAGCATCTGGTTTTTGTTCGTTGATTTGTCCCCAACGACGCATTTGCGTTAAGCTCCAAATAGCATCACTGTAATAAGGATAAGAGCCGTTATAACGAGAGAAAACATTAAAATCGGCCAACGTACGTTTATCACCTTTTTCATACTCAAAGGTACCGTTCATACTGTTGGCAATAACTTCATAATCCGCACCCACATACTGTTTTTGTGAAAGCATTTCCACGCCTTCATTACGATTCTTATTGTTTTCTGCATCCAACCACATCGAAGCACGTATCAAGGCTTTGATTATGGCTAGATGAGTTTTAGGATTTTTGTCGGCAAATTCTTTAGTCACGCCAAAGATTTTTTCTGGAGTATTTTTCATCAATTCATAGTCACTGATCACCGGCACGCCTATGCCTTTAATAACGGCTTGTTGATTCCACGGCTCACCCACGCAATAGCCAGCAATCGTGCCTGAGTCCATGGTCGCGGGCATTTGCGGTGGAGGAGTAACTGATAACAAAGCATCTGCATCAATCTGACCTGAAGTATCTTGAGGCGGTGCGTAATAACCTGGCTTAATACCACCGGCCGCCAACCAATAACGTAACTTCATATTATGAGTACCTACGGGGAACGTCATCGCCATGTTGAACGGCTTGCCTGCACTTTTGTACTTTTCAATGATCGGTTTTAAAGCATCCGCTTTAATAGGATG
>QVQF01000159.1 GCA_003584895.1 Methylococcales bacterium | reverse complement strand
GTTCTGGTTAAACTTTCTTCTAGTAATGCAGCAAAGCTTTCGCTCATTTTATTATTTCCCAAGCTTGTCGAAACTCGAACAAACCTTTTCTTTATCAAAGTTAAAAAAAACCACACACAATAGTGCGGCCATACGAAAAATCCTTAACGGATTAAATTTAATACTTCTTCAACGACAGAATTAATAGTCATGTCAGAAGAGTCTATATAAAGAGCATCACTCGCCATGGCTAATGGAGCGTTTTCACGTTCCATATCACGACAATCACGAGCTTCTATCTCACTTTTTATCGTCGCAAGATTAGCATCAATTTCTTTTTCTATCAACTGTTTATATCTTCTTTCTGCTCTTTTTTCAGCGCTAGCTGTCAAAAAAACTTTATTTTCAGCATCTGAAAAAACAACCGTACCCATATCTCGACCATCAGCAACCAAGCCTGGCAACTGCCTAAAGTCTTTCTGCTTCTGCAATAGGATTGCTCTAACTTCAGGTATAGCAGCAACTTGAGAAGCTATATTACCGGTACTTTCAAGCCCTAATTGATCAGTAATATTTATTCCATTAAGTTTAACGATTAAAGCATCAGCGCACTCAAACTCTAACACCATAGCTTGCGTTACTTTAACTATTTCACTGATATCACCCAAATTAATCGAAGCCTTTTGAATGGCAATAGCCACTGATCTATAAATAGAGCCACTATCCAAATAATGCCAGCCTAATTTTTTTGCCACTAAACGACTAACAGTACCTTTGCCAGCACCACTAGGGCCATCTATCGTTAAAACTGGCGCGAGCATCAAGATTCCTCGCAAACCAAAGCCAAACCTAAGCGATGAACTAAATCTTTAAACTCAGGAAAAGAAGTATTTACATTTGCACAATCTAAAATAGTGATAGGTGCATCAGCTCGTAATCCAGCTATTGAAAATGCCATAGCAATACGATGATCGCCATGTGACGTTACAACACCACCACCAATAGCTCCGCCCTGAATAACCATGCCATCTTCAGTAGGCTGCGCGTCCACACCTAAAATTTGCAAGCCGTCTGCCATAACCTGAATTCGGTCTGATTCTTTGACCCTTAACTCTTCCGCACCGCTTAAGCGGGTTTGGCCTTTTGCACAGGCTGCGGCAACAAATAATACGGGGAACTCATCAATAGCCAAGGGCACTAATGACTCAGGAATATCGATACCTGTTAAAGGACTATAGACCACATGTAGATCGGCTACTGGCTCACCGCCAACAACACGCTCATTGAGCACTTCAATGTTTGCACCCATTAAGCGCAAAATATCAATTACGCCAGTACGAGTAGGATTGATACCCACATGCTTTAACAATAAATCAGATCTCGGTGCAATAGATGCACCGACTAAAAAGAAGGCTGCCGAGGAAATATCACTAGGCACATCAATATCAGCTGCTGTTAACTTACCATCCGCTGTAATTGTGACTTTGCTACCTTGTTGTTTAACAGGATAAGAGAAACCTGACAACATACGCTCGGTATGATCACGGGTAGGCGCAGGTTCAGTCACACTAGTTTCACCTTCCGCATACATGCCAGCCAATAACAAACAAGATTTCACCTGCGCGCTAGCCATAGGCATTGCATAATCGATACCCTTTAACTTTCCTGCTTTACCGGTAATATAAAGCGGTGCAGTACCTTTTTCAGTCGCTTTTATATCAGCACCCATTAACGCTAATGGCTCAGTCACTCGCCTCATAGGCCTACCAGATAAAGATTTATCACCAGTCAACACAGAATTAAAAGGTTGCCCCGCTAACAAGCCACTTAATAAACGCATGGAAGTTCCGGAATTACCAAGATACAAATCATTTTTAGGTGCTTTCAAGCCGTGCTTACCAACACCATGAATTGTCAAGCAACCATCAACGGGACCTTCGATTTCAACACCCATATCCCGAAAAGCTTGCAATGTCGCCAGTGCATCCTCGGCTTCTAAAAAGCCTTTTACATGGGTAACGCCATCAGCCAATGAACCTAACATAATTGATCGATGCGACATAGACTTGTCACCCGGCACTCTTGCTTCGCCTTGTAACAATCCGCCTGGCTGAACTTTAAATGTAATTGTTTTAGTCATATTACCTTCAAACTGATTAAGAAAGCGTTGCCTCGCTGTGTTGGCATACGCAAAGATTTCAAAAAGCTGTTGGCCATCATTATTTTCCAACAGGCACTGTATTTTATCGAGTTGTAATTTGGTCTGCTGCAGCAAGGGGATTATTTCATTTTTATTAGCTAAACAAATATCTCGCCACATCGTAGGATCACTAGACGCGATCCGCGTAAAGTCTCTAAAGCCACCCGCCGCATAATTAAAAATTTCACTTTGCTCATCTTGATGACCTAGCATATCCACTAAAGCAAATGCCAACACATGTGGCAAATGGCTCGTTGCCGCCAATATCGCGTCATGACGATGTACTTCCATCATGGAAACGTCAGAGCCACATTGCTCCCAGAAGCTTTGGATCTTCTTCAAGGCATCTATGCGAGTATGACTGAGCGGTGAAATAATCAAACGTTTATTGACAAACAAATCGTCAACAGCCGCCTCAACGCCACTTTGCTCGGCTCCTGCGATAGGATGAGCTAATACAAAATTATTAGGTATTACACCAAAAACTCGCTGCGCTGCGGCAACAACACTACCCTTAGTACTACCAACATCGGTATATATTGTCTGATCCGACCAAATCGGCTGCAACAAAGAAAGTATGCTTTCAATAGATTCAACTGGAGTAGCAATAACGACACAATCTGCATCTTGCACTGCAACCTCTATGTCCAAACTATAGTCGTCAATAACACCCAAATGCTTTGCAGTCTCAAGGTTTTGTAGGTCCTGCAAACGACCGTAACCCATGATGCTTTTACTTAATCCTTTTAATCTGGCAGCACGGGCGACAGAACCGCCCATTAAGCCAACACCAATAATACAAAGCTTATCGAACATCGGCCAAAATATCGGCTAAGGCCTCAAGAAACACCTGATTCTCTATTTTGGTGCCTATACTAATACGCAAATGATTAGGCAATTCATATACACCTACTGGCCTGACAATAACGCCTTTGCGTAGCAGCGCTTCATAAATAGGTAATCCAGCTTGTTTCAAATCTACCAAAACAAAATTCCCTGCTGATGGCACCCACTCTAGACCTAAAGCTTTAAAACCATCGACTAATTGCTGCATGCCTTGCGCATTTACAGTAATAGTCTGCTGCAAATGCTCATCATCACTCAATGCGGCTAATGCTGCCAACAATGCTAGGCTATTATTATTAAAGGGTTGACGCACGCGATTAAGAATATCGGCCATTTGAGGGCTAGATATACCATAGCCAATACGCAAGCCAGCCAAACCATAAGCCTTAGAAAAAGTACGTGTGATCAATAAGTTTGGATGATCGCTTAACCAAGCGATAGAATTTATGCCAGCGACATCATTATCATTAACAAATTCGAAATAAGCCTCATCCAACACACACACACATGTATCAGGCAGAGCATTTATAAATTGCACTAGACTCGCTTGACTCAGCAAAGTCCCCGTTGGATTATTAGGGTTAGCAATAAAGACTAAACGAGTTTTTTCAGTCACAGCCAAAAGCATGGCATCTAAATCATGACCATAATTTAATGCTGGCACCACAACTGCACTCGCACCTACAGCTTGCGTTACGATAGGATATACCGCAAAAGCATGTTGTGAAAAAACAGCCTCGTGTTCTGGCGTTAAAAATGCCCTCGCTACCAGCTCTAATATTTCATTTGAACCATTACCTAAGGTAATCTGGCTATCATCTAGCGAATATTTATCAGCCAAAGCCTGCTTTAATAAGAATCCACTGCCATCAGGATATAGTGCTAACTCTGGTAACACAGAGGCAATAGCTTCCAATGCTTTTTTTCCAGGGCCTAGAGGATTTTCATTAGATGCTAACTTGATAATTTGAGTGAGACCCAACTCTCGCTCTAGCTCTTCAATCGGCTTGCCCGCTTTATAAGGAATTAGGCGTTGCACACCCGCTACCGCAAGTGAGTAAATTTTATCGAAATTGTTCATGGCTTTAATTAATAGAATTTAATAGTTGTATCGCACTGCCAGCGGCTTAAAGCACTGCTTTAGGATAAGACCCTAATAACTTAAACATCTTAACATTATCTTTTACGCTACCTAGAGCCTGAGCAATAAGATTGTCTTCACTATGCCCTTCTACATCAATAAAAAACACATAATCCCATAAGCCTTGACGCGAAGGCCTAGATTCAATCTGAACCATTCCTATGCCAAATTTTGCGAAGGGTTCAAGAATTTTATGCAATGCACCTGGCTGGTTGCCTGTAGAGACAACTAATGAGGTTTTATCATTGCCGGTAGGCGACGATAATTGTTGGCCGATAATAATAAAGCGAGTGGTATTGTTAGGCTCATCTTCAATGTTTTTGGCAATAATAGCTAAATTATAAACTTCTGCAGCGACCCTACCTGCGATTGCAGCGCTATGTTTATTATCTAACGCTAATCGCGCAGCCTCAGCATTACTATTTACCGCGATTAACCTAGCATGCGAAAGATGTTTATCTAACCATTGTCTACACTGAGCTAATGATTGCTGATGGGAATATACTTCTGTTATTTCAGTGAGACTGGTGGCATGTCCCATCAAATTTTGATGTACTCTAATCTCAACTTCACCGCAGATTTTTAGCGGCGAAGTCAAAAAACGATCCAAGGTATGACTAATAACACCTTCAGTTGAGTTCTCAACAGGAACAACGCCAAATTGACAGTGTTCAGACTCCACCGCATTAAATATTTCGTTAATAGTCGCAGCCGGTATCGTTTTAACCGCATGTCCAAAGTGTTTAAAGACAGCTTGCTGAGTAAAAGTCCCTTCAGGACCTAAAAACGCAACATCCATCGGCTTTTCTAATGCCAAACATGCAGACATCAATTCTCTAAAAAATCCTGCTGCGGCTTCATCAGAGAGTGGACCCTGATTTAACTCCATAATGCGCCTTAAAACCAAAGACTCACGATCTGGGCGATAAAAAGTACCTTGTTCGCCTTGAGCCATTTTGGTTTTGGCAACCTCAATGGCACAAGACGCACGCTGATTAATCAACTGCAATATCTTTTCATCAATTGCATCGATTTTTTCTCTTAATTCAGAAAGTGGGGTCACTGATGGCATGGCTGCGGCTCTATATTGGTACGTTTCGATTAATGAGTGCGTTCAAATTCAGCCATAAAATCTATCAAAGCTTGTACACCCGCTTCTGACATAGCATTATAAATACTTGCCCGCATACCGCCCACTGAACGATGACCTTTCAATTCAAACAAACCTTGAGCTTCGGCTGCTACCAAAAAGGGCTTATCCAAACTCTCATCGGCTAGAATAAAAGGCACATTCATACGTGAACGTACGGCTACATCAACTGGATTTGAGTACAATGCTGATTGATCAATCGCTTGATAAAGCTTAGTCGACTTAGCAATATTATGCTGTTCAATCGCTGCAACACCACCTTGCGCCTTTAACCACTTCAACACTAAACCAACCAAATACCAATTATAGGTAGCCGGTGTATTTAACATGGACTGATTCTTAGCCTGTTCAGCGTAATTAAATACCGAAGGCACTGCTTTTCCAGCATGACCCATTAAGTCATCTCTGACGATCACTACTGTTACACCCGCAGGCCCCATGTTCTTTTGAGTTCCCGCATAAATCAAACCATACTGACTGACATCGATATGACGCGATAAGATATTCGACGACATATCCGAAACCAAGGTTAAGCCCTTAGCATCAGGAATGTTTTGAAATTCCACGCCATGTATGGTTTCATTAGACGTGTAATGTAAATAAGCTGCTTGCTCATCCAACTCCCAAGTCGAAGCATCAGGAATACTCGTAAATTTTGTATCTTCTGCACTAGCACTGACCAACACATCACAATAACTTTGAGCATCTTTAACGGCTTTTTCAGACCAAGCGCCGGTTTTAATATAACAAGCTTTGGTTTTGCTGTTTAAAAGATTTTGCGGAATAAAGGAAAATTGTGCAGACGCGCCGCCTTGCAAAAACAACACCTTATAATTATCTGGTATAGTCATCAAGCTGCGCAAATCACTTTCTAACTCTTCAGCAATGATAGAGAAATGTTTGCCTCTATGACTCATTTCCATCACTGACATGCCGCTATTGCGCCATCCCAACATTTCCTGTTGCGCTTGCAATAACACTGACTCTGGGAATGCAGATGGACCGGCACTAAAATTAAAAACTCTGGACATAATTTTCTCGTAATTAAACTTTAAAATGGAATTCTAGCCATGAAGCAAAATAAGCTTGGTATTTTCGCGGGCTATTATAACCCTTGATCTCTCACAAATACGGAAAATCAACACGCTAGACTTAGTGCAAAGTAAGCAGATAACTCTAAATACTTGTAACTGTTGGGTTACGCTATCGCTAACCCAACAGTTATTAAGATTATTCTTCGTCTTGCTCTAGCTCATCATCTGCACTAGAGGGCAAATCAGCCTCATCAATAAGCACTTCATCAGCGTCTAATGCGGCATCAAAATCGCTATCTTCTTCATCGTCGTCGATACCGGCCAAACCTTCAATTCGATCAACGCCAATCACTTTTTCATTT
Organism: Methylococcales bacterium; assembly: GCA_003584895.1. Classification (GTDB taxonomy): domain Bacteria; phylum Pseudomonadota; class Gammaproteobacteria; order Methylococcales; family Methylomonadaceae; genus Methylobacter_C. The sequence continues at coordinate 7,673 of QVQF01000159.1, read as the reverse complement.
TTACCTAAACGAATAATAGTGACGCCTTGCGTATTACGTCCAACCACCGAAATACCGTCAACACGAGTACGTACCAAAGTACCACCATCGGTAATCAACATGATTTCATCGTTATCATTAACCAATACCGCACCGACAACCGAACCATTACGCTCAGAAGTTTGTATAGCAATTAAACCCTGACCGCCACGCTTATGGCAGGTAAACTCTTCTAACTTAGTGCGTTTACCATAACCGTTTTCGGTAATATTCAGCACCGTGCCTTCGGTTGCAATAATCAAGGAAATAATTCTTTGGCCTGGTTGCAAGCGCATGCCACGTACACCCGTAGCGGTTCTACCCATAGAGCGCACATCGGTTTCGTTAAAGCATACTGCTTTACCGGTACTACCGAACAATAATACATTTTGCTGACCGTCGGTAACGGCAACTCCAACCAAGGTATCATCGTCTCTTAAGTCAATGGCGATTTTACCGGTAGTACGTTGACGTTCAAACTCGGTTAATGGTGTCTTTTTAACGGTACCCGCTGAAGTCGCCATAAAAATAAATTTATTTTCAGTGAATTCACGGATAGGTAAGATCGCATTAATCTTTTCACCCTGCTCTAGCGGCAATAAATTAACAAAAGGCTTACCACGAGCCGCACGACTGGCCACAGGCAATTGATAAACCTTCATCCAATAGACTTTACCTCGTGAAGAGAAGCATAAAATCGTATCGTGTGTATTAGCGACAATCAGCTTATCAACATAATCCAATTCTTTAGTCGCTGTCGCAGACTTTCCGCGTCCGCCACGTCGTTGAGCTTTGTAATCACTCAAGGGCTGAGATTTAACATAACCTTCATGAGACATGGTTACCACCATATCTTCTTCAGTAATTAAATCCTGCTCTGATAAATCTAACTGGTTTTGGATGATTTCGGTACGGCGTGCATCAGAATACTGGTCTTTAATAGCAACCAATTCTTCCCTGATAATTTCCATCAAGCGAACATCACTACTTAATACAAACAAATGTTCATCAATTTGTTCTAATAATTGGCGATATTCATTGACGATTTTATCTTGCTCTAAACCGGTTAAACGATGCAGACGTAAATCAAGTATGGCTTGTGCTTGGGTTTCAGAAAGACGATAAACACCTTCGAAAATTCCAAATTCAGCACCTAAATCTTCTGGTCTTGAACGACTCGCCTCAGCACGTTCCAAAAGCGTGGAAACCAAGCCGGCATCCCAAGTTTTTGTCAACAATCCTTCTTTAGCTTCGGCAGGATTACTCGCGGCTTTAATCAACGAAATCATTTCATCGATATTAGCCAACGCAACCGCAAGACCTTCTAAGATATGAGCTCTTTCACGAGCGCGACGTAGCAGATAAATGGTTCTGCGAGTCACAATTTCGCGTCTATGGTTAATAAACGCGCCGAGTATATCCAATAAACTCATACAATGCGGACGACCGTCCAACAAAGCCACCATATTAATACCGAAAACGGTCTGAAATTGAGTCTGCTTATATAGATTATTCAATACAACTTCAGGCACTTCACCGCGACGCAACTCAATCACCATGCGCATGCCGTCTTTATCAGACTCATCACGTAAACCAGAAATACCTTCGAGCTTACCGTCTTTAACTAACTCAGCAATTTTCTCAAGCAAACGCGCCTTGTTAACCTGATAAGGCAATTCAGTGGTCACTATCGATTGTCGACTACTGTCACCTATATCTTCAAAGTGACATCTAGCCCGCAAATAAATTTTACCTCGCCCTGTGGTATAGGCATTGTAAATACCAGCAGCGCCATTAATGAAACCCGCTGTAGGAAAGTCAGGGCCTGGTATATAGTCCATTAACTCTGGAATCGTAATATCAGGATTATCAATCATGGCCAAACAGGCGCTAACCACTTCCGTCATATTATGCGGAGGGATATTAGTCGCCATACCCACAGCAATACCTGAGGAACCGTTCACCAATAAATTAGGCACTCGGGTAGGCAACACTTCGGGCTGTATTTCTGATTCGTCGTAGTTAGGAATGAAATTAACGGTTTCTTTATCAAGATCCGCTAACAATTCATGGGCAATCTTCGCCATACGAACTTCTGTATAACGCATCGCTGCGGGTGGATCACCATCGACCGAACCGAAGTTACCTTGCCCGTCGACCAACATATAACGCATAGAAAAAGGTTGCGCCATACGGACCATGGTGTCATAAACCGCAGTATCACCATGAGGATGGTATTTACCAATAACATCACCGACGATACGCGCTGATTTTTTATAGGGTTTGTTCCAATCGTTACCCAATTCACTCATCGCGTATAACACGCGGCGATGTACTGGTTTCAGTCCATCTCTGACATCAGGAAGAGCTCGGCCTACAATAACGCTCATTGCGTAATCGAGATAGGACTGTTTCATCTCATCTTCGAGATTGACAGGTATAATTTCTTTAGCGAAGTTTGACATTGATCCCTAGATAAACTGTTTACCGAAAACACGACATCGGTATGGTTTCTTGACTAAAATTAAGCGCACCACTTCATTCCATGCAACAAATGCGCCCCTATAACTTTAAATAACAGGGGATTATACCAAAATAGTCAAAATATTGATGAGTTAATGTTAAGCAAAAATTTCTGCTAAGAAGTTTTTCATCGCCAACCATGAGCGACTATCTGCTTGAGCATGATAAACCATGCCATGATCTCGATCATTGGCCAATGGATTAGTAAAAGCATGAGCGGTATGACCATAACACTGTAACTGCCAATCCACACCCGCCAGAGTCATTTCCTGCTCAAAGGCAAGCACTTGTTCAGGCGTAGCCAAAGGATCATCATGACCATGCAAGGCTAATACTTTGGCTTTAATCGGCTTATCCAGATTATTAACTGGCGCACCTAACATGCCATGAAAACTCACTACGCCTTTTACATCACTACCTGATCTTGCCAAATCTAAAGCACACAAACCACCAAAGCAAAAACCAATGGCTGCAATATTATGATCATCAACCCAAGGCAATAACCTAACTGCATATAACGCCGCCTGCATGCGCTTTTGCAATAACAGTCTATCCTCCATAAAAGGCTGCATCAACGCTGAATTTTGTTCAGGACTCGTTCCTAGCACGCCTTTACCATACATATCGACAGCAAAGCCTACATAACCTAACTCAGCCAGTTTAATAGCCTTTTCGGCAACAAACCTGTCTCTACCCACCCAAGTATGATTAATTAAAACCGCCGGTCTGCGTCCTATTAGGGCATCATCAAAAGCAAAAAAAGCTTCTAACAATACATCCCCATCCAAATAGCCTACGGTATTTGATATTATCGCCACACTCTCACCTTTGTATTAGCTGTTGATTTGAAGTCTAGTCGTTTTTAAGCTCTCTAAAAAACCCACCGATGCTTCTTCGATTAAATCCAATACCTTCTCGAAACCATAAACACCGCCATAATAAGGGTCAGGTACCTCACGCACTTTAAGATGCGGTGCATAATCAAGAAAATAGTGAATCTTAGCTTTATATTGTTCAGGGCAAGCATTCATTAGCAAGGCATGGTTATCATCATCCATGGCCAACAAAAAATCAAAATCCTCAAAATCCCCCATCACCACTTTTCTAGCGCGTATATGCGCTAACTTTACATCACGTAACAGAGCGGCTTGTTGCGATCGCGAATCAGGTACCTCGCCTTCATGATAGGCATGCGTACCGGCCGAATCGACCAAAAAAGATGATTCCAATGCCCTATCTTTAATCAGCTTAACAAATACACCCTCAGCAGTGGGTGACCTGCAAATATTACCCATACAAACAAAAAGAACTTTTATTTTTTCCATGATTATGGTGATTTAATAAATGACTGTTTAGAATTCAAACGCTACATCGATAGCAGCAATGATTTATGTTAACGGCAAAAAAGCGTAGGTCAGTGCTACTTAGCAAAACGAAATGATAGCAAGACTAAAGACAATGAGTCCACCATTTGAAAGCACCACCACTAAGTTAAATATTCTATGTGGCTGGAGTAAAATAGCTTCAGCTATTTTAAATAGCAATAGCTAAAGCTATTGCACTCCAGAATTTATACTGCTTTCGCGTAACTTACTGGCAGCACCTCTTACACACTTGAGCATAAAGAACTGTCGTAAAAGCCGCTTTTAGTTGTATAGTGAAGTCCTCCCTACGTAACACCTTATATCTAAACCTAGATAACTATACTATTAACATTGATTTTTATAACTTTGGGGATAATCAAATGAACACATTAAAATATTCAGTTGCCATATCACTAATATCGGCTTTTTTATGGACCAGCACTCCCTTCGCCGCAGACAAACTAGCGGGCGAACAGCAAGCCGCTAATTGCATAGGCTGTCATGGTTCTATAGGACATGGCGGACACGCAGACCATAATCCAGCACCTAATCTTTATGCACAACAACCGGGCTATCTTATTAATCAGCTAAATGCCTTTAAAACCGGAACGCGTAGTAATGCCATTATGAAAGCGATGGCTAGTAATTTGAGCGATGACGATATTAAAAATTTAGCGGCTTATTTTTCCAGCGCCCCAACGATCAAGACTGAAACTAATGTAAGCTTAGCAAAAGTCGGACAGGCAAAAGCCAGTATGTGTTTAGGCTGCCATGGCCCTACTGCTGAAGGTAATGGCCAATTCCCAAGACTCGCAGGCCAACGCGCTGACTATATCGTCAACCAACTAGCCAGTTTTAAAGCGGGTGTAAGAAAAAATGGTCAGATGCAAGCCATTGCCAACACGCTGAATGAAGAAGACATGCAAGCCTTAGCAGCCTACTTTAGTGGATTATAAGTTAATTAAGTGGGACAAAAACTACACTTATTCTTTTATTAACGCGGTTTTAGTCATGTAATCGCAAGCTAAAGCCGCTCCATACTGATTTAACATGACTTCCTCTTTTTTTGTCAGCGCGACCTGTTGGCTTAGCAATAACCTTGAATTTTTTAAGATCATTCCTAATTTACTTGGCAATGGTCTCTTATTTTTCAAGGACACTTCTGGCCCACTTAGCAAAAGTCTCTGATTTTTCAAGATCACACCTAGATCACTTAGCAATGGTCTCTTATTTTTCAAGGACACTGCTGGCTCACTTAGCAATGGCCTCTTATTTTTCAAGGTCACTCCTAGTTCACTTAGCAAGTGCCGCTGATTTTTCAAAATCACGCCTAGCTCACTTAGAAACAGCCTCAGATTACTTAACGATACTCTGTGTTTATTTATCAAAAATATAGAGCAGGAACCAATGCTTATGAATTAACAATACTAGAATAGTCGACCAACTCATACAGCGCGATTGCACACTAGGACTACCTTCATTCAGTTTTAGTTTAAGAACTTAGCATTCCACTCAGACGCTCTTTTTTGTAACGCTGTTATTTTTTTAGCCGTTAAGTCAGCTTCTAGCTCATTGATCAACTCATGGGCATGTTGATCTCCCTTAGCTGACGAGAGGATCAACCAGAAATAGGCCTCACTTAAGTCTTTTTTAACACCTTCGCCTTCTAAATAACTTAAACCCAAATGATATTGCGCGATCATGTCACCTTTTTCAGCAGCAGTCTTAAACCACTTAACCGCTGTTTCTAAGTCTTTTGCTGCACCTTCACCACGCACATACATTAAACCTAAATTAACTTGTGCCAAGGTATGTCCTTGTTCTGCGGCCTTTTGAAACCATTTAAAAGCCTCTTCATAATGCCTGACAAAGCCTTCACCATGGACGTACATTAAGCCCATGTGAAACTGCGCGGGCACATCGCCTTGTTCTGCGGCCTTTTGAAACCATTTAACTGCGACTTGTTTGTCTATGGCAACGCCTTCACCCAAATCGTACATTAAGCCTAAATTGTACTGTGCTAATTTATTACCTTTTTGAGCTGCTGCTAATAACAATTTATGAGCTTGCGCATAATCTCTAGGCACATCAATACCCACAATATATTCGACGCCCAAGTCTGTTTGTGCGCTCACATCACCTTGTTCTGCTCGCTGTTTTAAATCACTTAATTGATCTGCCCATAATACAGCTGAAAAACTTATGCAGAATATTAACAATAAGCCTTTTAAATTCATTTGCTTTACCTAAGAAGTTAAGTTTTGATCATTCATCGAGCAGGTTACCGACGATCACCGCCCCGAAACTCACGCTCACCACCATGAAAATCACGATCACCATCGCCGCGAAAACCACCACTAAAGCCCCGACCATACCCTCCACGATAGCCACCACCAAAATCGTCATGATCTCGATAGCCACTACGATACCCGCCATAGCCTATATTTCCACCATAATAGGGCGTGGTTACATAACGATTACTACCATAATAATTACCGCGATAAGCATAATTCACACAAGAAACTAACCCCAACACTGACAGACAAATCAATACTATTTTCATCTTATTCACCTTATTTAAAGTAAATCAATAACTCAATTATTCTGCTTGGTTAGAACTAGAATGCCCTAACGAAGGAGCCATATTCATTACAAAGATACTTAATCTTCTAAGCCATCGATGCGTTTAGTCGTTAAGATGGGCGCATAAATAAACATGAATAAGGAAAAGGCGGCAATCCAGCATAAGGTGGAAGCATACATTAATAGATCATAGCCATGAGGCAGCGCGACAGGCAATAACACTCTAAGCACGGCCGCTAAATTAAGTAACACAAAGGCAATGGTTATGGCGTTAGAGACGCGCAACGCTCGTCCGGTATGACCTAAAGACACTCTGGCCATCATAGCTAAAGTTAAGCTACCTATGCCGCCGAGGGTAAAAGCATGTAATGCTAATACTGGCAACACCCACCCAAAAGCTGATAAGGCGGTTAAGGAAAAACCAAGAATAAGCCAAGCATAGCCAACATATAATGCCCACAATAAAGGCACATACCATATCCTAGCCACATACCAACCGGATAAGCGGGCACCATTAACAGCAGCAGCAAACACTGCGACAATGGCTAAGAAGGCTCCCGAAACAGAACATAATTGTAAGGTGAACATTAAAACAGCCGAGCCTATTGATAAATTATCCAATAAGGGATTCTTGCTGATGAAGGTGCCTGATAAAGCTCTTTCGGTAAAGTAAGGAAATATTCTGCCAGAAAAAATGATGATCATCGTAATAATAGTCGCGACAACCAGTTGAATACCTATCCACGCCGAATTTAAATTTAAGCCTAGCATCTCTGCATGAATTAACGCATTGCCTAAGGCTAATACCAATAATAGGCCCACAAAAACTAAATGTTTGTATTGTTTGGCTTGTAAAATGGGTAGGCTGATGCAATAAGCCAACACAGGTAAAAAAGCAAAATCAACCGCAGCGATAATAGCATCAGGTAATAAAGCCGCATAAAAAGGCAATATGCGACCATAAAGCCATAATAAAGCTAATGCGGTTAATTTATCACCGCTTAAAGTTGGCTTAGACGTCCAGTTTTTAACCGCCGTCAATAAGAAGCCAGCGATAACCGCTACCGAGTAACCCAGCAACATTTCATGCGCATGCCAATAACTCGGTAAAAAGTAATTAGCGACTGTTAATGTGCCTTTGAAAATAGCATTCCAAAGTAATATTAAAGTCAGTGCTGATAAGCC
>QVQF01000145.1 GCA_003584895.1 Methylococcales bacterium | reverse complement strand
TGACGAAAGGTTTTGGGGGCGGCATACAAGTGGTTGCTACCTTCATCCCTATTATCGGTTTCTTATTCTTGTTTTTATCGGCACTCGAAGATTCTGGTTATATGTCCAGAGCCGCATTTGTTATGGATAGATTTATGCGCATGATAGGCTTGCCAGGTAAGTCTTTTGTGCCCATGATCGTTGGTTTTGGATGTAATGTTCCCGCTATTATGGCAACACGAACACTTGAAAATCAGCGTGATCGAATACTGACTAATCTGATGAACCCCTTTATGTCTTGCGGAGCCAGATTGCCTGTTTATGCCTTATTTGCTGCTGCATTTTTTCCTGTCGGTGGGCAGAATATTGTTTTTGGTTTGTATTTGTTAGGTATAGCGGTGGCTGTATTGACGGGTTTAATTATGCGTCACACCTTATTTAAAGGCGAAACCTCGCCGTTTATTATGGAGTTGCCAGCCTACCATATGCCTACCTTGCGGGGTGTATTTACGAGGACTTGGGATAGGCTAAAATCGTTTTTGTTTAACGCCGGTAGAATCATTGTGCCAATGGTCTTGGTGTTAAATTTTCTGAATGCCTGGGGCACTGATGGCAGTTTTGGTCAGGAAAATAGTAATCAATCGGTATTGAGTGAGATAGGTAAAGCCTTAACGCCAATGTTTAAGCCTATGGGTATAGAAAAAGATAATTGGCCAGCAACGGTAGGTGTCTTTACCGGCGTATTAGCTAAAGAGGCTGTGGTAGGTACGTTAGATGCGTTATATAGCCAATTATCAACTGTAGATAACGCTTCAATTGAAAAAACGCCATTTAAGCTTAATGAGTCGTTAATAGCTGCTTTACAGACCATACCTAATAACTTAGGTGCTGTTGCTGATAATTTATTAGATCCACTAGGTCTTAATATCGGCACAGTCGATGATATGGCAGTTGCAGCAGATGAACAGAAAGTTAAGGCCAATACTTTTGCTGCTATGCAGCAACGCTATGATGGAAAAGTGGGGGCTTTTGCTTATTTGTTATTCATTTTATTGTATGCACCCTGTGTTGCAGCAACTGCGGCAATACATAGAGAAACTAATATGGGCTGGACAGTGTTTGTGGTGTTTTGGACTACTGGTATTGCTTATATGACCGCTACGGTGTTTTATCAGGGCATGACTTTTGAACGGCATCCTGAGTACTCTTTGATGTGGATTAGTGGCTTGATCAGTGCTTTTGTGATAGTGATAACTGCGTTATGGCTAACAGGAAAGCAGGCTATGGCAAAACAAGTTCGAGAGTCAGTCAATGATATTATCTGATTTGCGTAGTTATTTAAAACAACAGCGTCGCTGTGCTTTAGCTGATTTGGTGACTCATTTTAATATGGATGCCGATGCTTTACGTGGCATGTTGGATAAGTGGGTTAGAAAAGGCAGTGTGCGAAAAATACCGCTAGAGTCTTCGTGTGGCACCAGTTGTTGTAAATGTGATGCGACTTTAACTGAGCTTTACGAGTGGATAAATGAGTAGTATTAGTCGCTGATGTTACGCAAATAGTATGTCTATTGTTTTTGAGTCGCTAAAGCGATAGTTTTTGATCGGGTTATCGCACCCGAAGGCGAGATACTTTCTTTTGCTTCGCCAAAAGAAAGTATCCAAAGAAAAGGCGACTCGATTGCCGCTTTCTCCTGCGCTCCTCAATTTAGTCGGGGGTCGGTAGAGAGGGCGTCCTGCCCTCCTACCGACGCGCGGCATCCATGCCGCGCCCCTTCGGGCTAGTCCCAACAAAATCTGCGGAGCTAGTCGCGGCAAACGAGAGTAAAGCTTTCGTTACTGCGTAACGTCAGTTAGTCACTAAGATGTTCTATTTTATCTAGCTCGTTGTCATCAGTATTATCTTTATGCACAAATAGCCTAGAACACAGCAAGCCTAGTTCAAATAACATCCACATCGGTACTGCCAACATAGTTTGTGAGATAGCATCAGGAGGCGTTAAAAACATACCGATAACAAACGCCCCCACAATAACATAAGGCCGTTTTTCAGATAGATCAGCGGGTGTGACTAAGCCTGTCCAGACTAACACGATGGTAAATATGGGAACTTCAAAACAAATACCAAAGGCAAAGAATAAGGCGAGAACGAAATCGAGGTATTTGCTAATATCAGTCATGACCGCCACACCTTCAGGTGCAGCCGCTGTTAAAAACCCAAACATCAGTGGAAAAACAACGTAATAAGCGAAAGCGACACCCAGAAAGAATAGCAAGGTGCTAGCAATGAGTAGCGGAAAAATCATCCGGCGTTCGCGCTTATAAAGCCCAGGTGCTACAAAGGCCCAGAATTGGTAAAGAATAACAGGGATAGAAATAAAAATAGCGGCCACTAACGCTAACTTAAAAGGCGTAAAAAACGGTGAGGCAACATCAATGGCAATCATGGTGCTGTTTTTGGGCATGTGCTTTAGTAACGGTCCTGCCAAATAACTATAGATTTGATTGGCATAAACTGACAACCCTAAAAATACCACAATCACGAAGCTGATGACTTTTAGTAATCGATTACGCAATTCAATCAGATGACTGATGAAAGGCTGAGCAGCTTCTTCGAAACTATTTGAGTTCATGAGTAATAGGTTGCTCTAGTGTTTCTTCAGTGCTAGGAGCGGTTGATGATTGAATAGCATTGATAGCCTCGTTTGTTTCATTGAGCGCTGCATGAAATTCGTGTAACTCGGCTTGTTCATTAAATATTTGACGTAATTCTTCTGCATGTAGCTCGTGTTTGATTTCTTCTTTGAAGGTAGCAGCTATATTGCGTGCTTTGCCTATCCAGAAACCAGCTAGTCTTGCTACTTTAGGTAAGCGCTCAGGTCCTATCACCAATAAGCTAACTAAAGCGACCATGACCAGTTCAGAAAAACCAACTTCAAACATTTTATATTTTTTCGTTTTTCTTGGAAGTGATTTCGCCGTCTAGGGTTTCGCCTTCATGTTCGGTGGTTTTTTTGTCATCTTCGCCTTCTTTAACGGCTGCGCGAAAGCTTTTAATGGCTCCACCTAGATCAGAGCCTACATTACGAAGCTTCTTAGTGCCAAAAAGGACAATGACGATAACTAAAATAATTAATAATTGGGTGATGCTGACGTGCATGTTTTAACTCCAGTGACGTATTAGGTAATAATAGTTACCATAAATTACAAAACGATCTTATTAAATTGTTATAGCTTGAACTTAATGCTGCTTTACTGTGATAGTTTAAATGAGACTTAGCTTTTTTTACGTTGCGCTTTTTCTTCTAGACCTGATAAGCCAAAGCGGCGTTGTAGTTCTTGTAATACATCGTTGGGTCCTAAGCCTTGATCGGCTAGCATGACCAAACAATGAAACCATAAATCAGCAGTTTCATAAATAATTTGTTCTTTATCACCATTTTTGGCGGCAATAACGGTTTCTGTCGCTTCTTCACCGACTTTCTTTAGAATAGTATCTAGGCCTTTGGCATAAAGACTGGCTACATAAGATTTGTCAGCGGATTCTAGTTTACGTTGTTCCAGAATATTAGCTAATTGTTGTAAGGTGTCGTTCATTTTTTTGTATAGAGGGTGTTAGGGTCTTTTAATATAGGTTCAATAGCTTGCCATTGTTTATTAATTAAACGACGATAAAAGCAGCTTTCACGGCCGGTATGACAGGCAATGCCGCCTTCTTGTTCAATTTTTAATAAAATAACATCTTCGTCACAATCTAGAAACAAATCAATTACTTTTTGTCTATGGCCTGATTCTTCGCCTTTACGCCATAAACGTTGACGTGACCTAGACCAATAAACGGCATAACCTTCTGCAACCGTTAAAGCTAAGGACTCAGGATTCATCCAAGCAAACATTAGAATTTTTCCGCTGTCTGCTTGTTGTGCAATAACAGGGACTAAGCCGTCTGCTGTCCAACGTATCTCATCTTGCCAAGCGTTGCTCATAAACGCATCTCTATGCCGCGTGAGGCCATGTGTTCTTTGGCCTGTTGTATGGTATATTCGGCAAAATGAAAAATACTGGCTGCTAAGACCGCATCGGCTTTTCCGGTAATAACACCTTCGGCTAGATGATCTAAATTACCCACGCCGCCTGAGGCAATGACCGGTACGCTAACCGCATCACTAATGGCACGCGTGAGCAGTAAATCAAAGCCTTCACGGGTGCCATCTCTATCCATACTCGTTAAAAGAATTTCACCAGCGCCATAAGTAACCATCTTTTCGGCCCATGCTATGGCATCTATACCTGTCGCTTTACGTCCGCCATGTGTGAAGATTTCCCAGCGATTGGCTGCACCTGGGGCACTGACTTTTTTAGCATCAATAGCAACGACGATACATTGCGAACCAAAACGTTGTGCCGCTTCACTAACAAACTCAGGATTAAAGACCGCCGCACTGTTAATGCCGACTTTATCGGCTCCGGCATTCAGCATACGGCGAATATCATCTAAAGTTCTGATGCCACCGCCTACGGTTAACGGAATGAAAACTTCGCTAGCGACTTGCTCGACAACATGAACGATGGTGTCACGATTATCATGGGTTGCGGTAATATCTAAAAAGGTGATTTCATCTGCACCTTCACGGTCATAACGTCTAGCGACTTCAACAGGATCACCGGCATCACGAATATCAACAAACTTCACGCCTTTAACGACGCGACCATTATCGACATCTAGACAAGGAATAATACGTTTAGCTAAACTCATCGCTTAATAAGATTCCGCAAGTATTCGAGCTTCAATAAAATCTAATGTACCTTCATAGATGGCTCTACCGGTAATTGCTCCCATAATGCCATCATGAGCGACGGCTCCTAAGCCTTTAATATCGTCGATATTAGTAATGCCACCTGAGGCAATGACTGGGATTTTAATGGCACGAGCTAATCTGGCGGTAGCTTCTACGTTAACACCTTGCATCATGCCGTCTCTAGAAATGTCTGTGTAAATGATGGCTTCAACACCATCAGCTTCAAAGTGCTGCGCTAAGTCGATAACATCATGCTTAGACAGTTTAGACCAACCATCGATAGCGACTTTACCGTCTTTGGCATCTAAACCCACAATAATGCGTCGTGGATATTCTCTAGCCATATCGCTAACAAAATGGGGTTCATTAACAGCTTTAGTACCGATAATGACATATTCCACGCCCGCATCTAAATAAGCTTGAATAGTTTCTTCATTACGAATACCGCCGCCTATTTGTACCGGCATATGAGGATAGGCCGTGACAATGGCTTTAATGATGTCGGCATTAACCGGTTTGCCAGCAAAAGCACCATCTAAATCAACCAAGTGAATTCTTTTTGCGCCAGCGGCAGCCCAGCGTCCTGCGACAGCGATGGGGTCATCAGAAAAAACAGTATCATCATCCATGCGACCTTGACGTAAGCGCACGCATTTTCCTTCTTTTAAATCAATTGCGGGTATTAACAACATAAAAACAAAATCCTTAACAACATGTAGTGATCTAAGATTGACCATCCCAATGTAAAAAGTTATTCAGTAGCTGTAGGCCGACTGTCTGACTTTTTTCAGGGTGAAATTGTACAGCAAAAATATTATTGTGAGACAACGCACAAGCAAAGGCGTCCGGATAATCGGTGGTTGCAGCAATAGCAGAGCTTTCATCAGGTTGCGCATAATAGCTATGCACAAAATAAAAACGACTATCTTGAGGAATATTGTTCCATAAGGCATGTGGTCGTTGGTGTACTTGATTCCAACCCATATGAGGTATCTTTAGCTTATTACCTTCGTTATCACTCAAGTTCTCTGCAAAGCGCACCACATGTCCTGAGAAAATATCTAAACCTAAGGTCTTGCCATTTTCTTCGCTGTTAGATAATAAGGCTTGCATGCCTAAACAGATGCCTAGTAAGGGCTTTGTTTTAGCAACTTCACGAATGACTTCAGATAATCCAGATTGATTCAATGCTTGCATGCAATCTCGCATTGCCCCTACGCCGGGAAACACGACTCGGTCGGCTCGCAAAATTTGCTCGGCATCCGTGGCGATTTGTACGTCAACCTCAGGTGCGGCATGTTGCAGGGCTTTTGCAATTGAATGCAAATTACCCATTCCATAATCAATAACAGCAACAGTGGACATAATTAAATTAAAACTTTTGTGAGAGGTAAGGTGCAAGTCTAAAGCGATCAACTAGACTTTATTAAAGACTACCTTTAGTAGACGGCATTATACCTGCCATACGAGGGTCGGGGCTAACAGCCATGCGAATGGCGCGACCTAAAGCTTTAAAAATGGTTTCGGCAATATGATGCGCATTAGCACCTTTTATATTATCGATATGTAAGGTAACGCCGGCATGATTAACAAAGCCTTGAAAAAACTCTCTAAACAAGTCGACATCAAAGCGGCCTATGATCGCTTTGGGGAAATTGACTTCATAGTACAAACTGGGGCGACCGGAGAAATCAATCACAACTCTGGATAAAGCTTCATCTAAAGGAACATAAGAATGTCCGTAACGACATAGACCTTTTTTATCACCGATGGCTTTAGCAAAAGCCTGGCCTAAAGTAATGCCGATGTCTTCTACAGTATGATGCGCATCGATCTCTAGATCGCCTTTAGCGTTAATGTCTAAATCAATCAAACCATGCCTAGCCACTTGATCTAGCATGTGGTCAAGAAAAGGGACGCCAGTTACAAACGTTGCGATACCTGTGCCATCTAAATTGATGCTGCAAGTAATTTGAGTTTCCAGTGTATTGCGTTCGATGGTGGCAATTCGTTGAGTCATGATGTTTATGTTATAAAGTTTTATTAGGATTAGTCTATAAACCTTTCAGTAGATGCTTTGGACTGAATGGCTAATACTGGATAGTATCATACCTCACCATAGGCTTATTTTCATCCCTAGTTATGGATAAGTATCATCACAGGAGTCATCTCGGTATGGACTGCCGGGATATAGAGGCAAAGGATGGCAATAGTCAGACTATTAACTTAGTGGGTATATAAAGCTCTATTTACATCTCGGCAAGACAATCCAAAGCTTCTGAAAGTGTAGACACAGCATGAATTTCTAAGCCTTTAATAGCTGTTTTCGGTGCATTAGCTTTAGGGATGATCGCTTTTTTAAAGCCATGCTTAGCCGCATCATTTAAACGTGCATGGCCATTAGCAACGGGCCTGATTTCACCGCTAAGGCCAATTTCGCCAAAGAAGAATACATCATGAGGAATAATTTTATCTTTCAGGCTAGAAACAATGCCGACCACAATCGCTAAATCAGAACTGGTTTCTGTGACTTTAATACCACCTACAACATTAGCGTAGATTTCATCTTGCGCCGTAAAAATACCACCGTGGCGATAAAGTACGGCTAATAACATAGCAAGTCTATTTTGATCGAAACCCACGGTCAGTCTTCTAGGATTCCCATATTGACATTCCGTGACTAAGGCTTGAATTTCAACTAGCAAGGGGCGTGTACCTTCCCATAAAACCGTCACCACACTACCCGATGAGGGTTTTTCGGCTCTATTCAAAAACATGGCCGAAGGGTTTTTAACTTCTTTAAGCCCTGAGCTATCCATTGCAAAAAAACCTAATTCTCCGACACTCCCAAAGCGATTTTTATCGGCTCTTAACACGCGAAATCTTGCATCATCAGTAGAGCCCAGCATGACTTGGGTATCAACAATATGACTTAAAGTCATAGGGCCTGCCAGTGATTGATCTTTAGTCACATGTCCGATCATAAAGATAGAGACATGATTTTTCTTTGCATACTGAGTCAGATAACTAGCTGATTCTCTCACTTGAGAGACGGAGCCTGGAGCAGAATCGCTGTCTTGAGTATGCATGACTTGTATGGAATCTATGACTAGAATCTGTGGTTTGATAGTCTCTAAGAGGTCACAAATGCGCTGTACCGATGTTTCCATTAACATCATGATTTTATCGGCAGGCAACTTTAGACGATTGGCGCGTTCAGCAATTTGTTGCAGTGATTCTTCACCCGATACATATAAAACGCTAACGCCTCGGTCGGCAATATTAGCAATGGCCTGTAATAATAAAGTACTTTTACCCGCTCCAGGTGCGCCACCTAATAACACTACGCTGCCAGTAACTATGCCGCCGCCTAAGACGCGATCAAACTCTGAAATGCCGGTAGAAATACGTTCCGCTTGCGACAAACTCACATCGGATAATAATTTAACTTCGCTTTGGCTGCCTGCATAACCGCTACGACTACTGCGCTCTTTGCTAGCCGAACCTAATCGTATTTCTTTGATGGTGTTCCATTCGCCACAACTGGTGCATTGCCCACCCCAGCGAGGATAATCGGCGCCACATTGATCACAAACAAAGGCTGTTTTTAGTTTTTTATTCATCTTTAGGTGTGATATGGCGTCATGACCAAGTTATTATTAATTTAAGTATAGTTTTTGAAAAAAGATCTACCACAAAAATTAATCAAAAGTTTACGAACATACAGCGTTAGGAGTTTAGATCTAGGTCTTGTAGTTTTACATGTTTAAAATTCATTTGCATTCCTGCTAATGATAAAGCAACTAAAGTATCAAGTTAGTGCTTATAGGTATTTATACCTATATATTTTTATATTTAAGTATATACACTCTATCATAA
Source organism: Methylococcales bacterium (assembly GCA_003584895.1). GTDB lineage: Bacteria > Pseudomonadota > Gammaproteobacteria > Methylococcales > Methylomonadaceae > Methylobacter_C. The sequence continues at coordinate 5,766 of QVQF01000145.1, read as the reverse complement.
ATTCCTAAGCTGTAATGGCTGCTTTAATATCCACATAGGTCTTGTATGCCTGTTTAGCCGATGTTTGCGGTGGATTCCGACTGTTAATGTAAGAGGCATCTAGATTTTATTATTTAGCTGGCTGATTAGCCTAAAACTTAGTAATCGAATTAATTATCATAGCGACATTCACTATAAATATATTAACAATAACCTCTAATTAATTATAAATATTATATGAAAACTAAAATTATCTGTACTGTTATTGGGTTAGCAATGGCTATGTTTGGGTTCAGTTCATCAGCTACTATTTTTACTACTGGAAATGTCTTTGGTAGTCCCATGACTATTACCTATACTGAAGGCAATAGTACACAGCAATCTTTTTATGGATCTGGCGGGAATTTTGGAGGGGTTGGGGGAGCGACTTTAGGTGGATCATCGTTAGCTTATGTATATTGCATCGATTTGTTTGATGACATCAATCTCAATACGAGTTATGTCGCTACTTTTACGCGTGATGGTACTGTCTCGGAATTGCCTGCCCATGCATTTGGCAATGCCAATAAAGATGGCTTAATTAATAATGCTGCATCAATAGCTTGGTTGATAGATACTCAGGCAAGTTTAGCCATTAATGCAAGTTTACAATCTGGATTGCAAGCCGCCATTTGGACTGAAATATATGGTCCTATGGGCAAAACAGGTCCTAATAGTTGGAACATAGTGGGTATGACTGCGTCAATTCATAATGCAATGACTGCTGATCTGGCGTATTTAGCATTAGCCGATGATTTTATTAATGCCCACAGTGTTGCCTTAATAAATAGTGTTTATTGGATAGATCCAACGAACGGAGCACTCCAATATCAGCAACAGGTTGGTGCTAATCAAATAAGTTTAAGTTCAATGCCTCTCAATCCATTATCAATAACTGATCTAGGTAGTTTCTTGATTCCAGAGCCTGCATTTATAACATTGCTTGGAATAGGTATCATCGGATTGCTAGTGTCTCGATACAAAAAAAATTAAGCTCGGTAGGCTGTGAGGCGTTAGCCTTAAAGCGCCGCACTTAGGTAGCACATTTCGGTATTAAGAGTTATTACCTATGTCTACTTAATAGTCCATAAACTTATATTGATAGTATGTGAAGATGGCATATTGGACTCCCGCGGAGTCCAACAAACGACGCAATATGGCTATCGCCTCACGCTCTACCTATTGCGGATTACGAGGTAACTTTTTACCAACTAACGACAACCCTTTACCATGAAGTAGTAGTGACTTACCGTGTGTAGGTAAGCATTTACCATGGCGAGGTAATCACTACCCGCTTGATGGTAAGCTCTTTTCTGGTGGCGGTAAGTCTTTACCATGAGTTGGTAACCTTTTACTTTATCACGGTAACCCTTATTTGTGACAAGGTAAGTATTTACCCTATGACGGTCACCCATAAGCATAGTCTTGTTGGTAAATACGCTCCGAGTCACTACTCTTATTTTATCTAGGTTATTGCCTGCGTTAGTTCGGAAAAAGGTTTCGTTGGCGCCGATTTAGTTGAGACATAAGAAAGATGCTATTAAAGCCACTCTCGCAAAAGATAAGGTTACATCTTATTGTCTGCGCATAAATAATTTAGCGGCAATAATATGCTGCTATTAAATTTTTTTACTTTAAAAAAGTGACCTAAAGAAATGCAGCCATTAATTAAACTGGTCTATAGGGTATGGTAGATCTAGTATATTTTTAATTGTTTAAAATAAATATTGCTTTTAGTAATTAGCCTGTGCATATTAATGCCGCACAACTAATGCACCAGATCATTAGCCCTTTCTAAACTCAGGAGTCATTGCATGCCCAACAATACAGCTATACCTAGAGACGATGCCGGCAAGTTGGTGTTATTACAGCATTTAAATGGCTGTCTACCCAGCTACGCCGGAATTTTAGAAGTTAGTGCTGATGATTTGGCTCAGTTAAAAGCGGGATTGGATGGCTTCGATTACTGCCTTAAGGCGCAAGATTCTGCAAATAATTACAGTAGCGCGTTGTTTGCTTTTAAACGTGTACTACGCGACGGTCCTAAAGATGCGGTGATCAACGCACCGACACTACCGGTATTACCAATTACACCTACTGCGTTTTATCCCGATGTTTTTGGTTTTTTAGGTGCTTTGATTACTCGTATTAAAAGGCACAAAAATTACACCGAGGCTATAGGTAAAGCGCTAAACATTATTTCTGCGCACAGGGCAGCAGTTGATCTGACTAGCTTACAACCTTTATTAACGGTGAGCTTTCAAGGTGGTCATCCGATGCTACACTGGAAAAGCAATGGCACAGATGCCTTAGAGATAGAAGCTGATTATGGCAGTGGCAATTTTATCCTAATTAGCATTCAACTTTCACCGGGTTATCAAGACAATAATCCTCTACCCCCCGCTGGTACTGCTGCGCTTTGGAAATACCGTGCCATCTATCGCATTCATGATAAACAAGTAGGGCAATGGAGCTCAGTTTTAGAGGTTGGAGTTAAGGGCTGAGCTAGCACCAAAAGTGTTGTTGTGGAATGTATGTTTTCGTAACTAAGTTTGATCTCGGGCAGCATTAAGAACTACAAGATAACATAGAGCAACCGGCGCGATGTCTTGCCCAGTCGGGGCGTTTTTCTGCAAAAGCTTCATTATCGGGTTGATCATCGTAAGGGTGGCGTAAACAATCTAATAGCTCATCAATCATACTGAAATCTCCTGTCTCAGCTTTATCTATCGCGAGTTGTGCCAAATAGTTACGCAATACATATCTAGGATTGACAGCGTGCATACGGGTTCGTCGTTCTTCAGCAGAGCTGTTATCTTGTTGTACACGTTTAATATAACGATGTAGCCAGTCGTATAAGTGAGTTTTATAATCGGCGGTTACTTGATCTGGTACATAGTAGGCAGACATCAACGGTAAGATTAAATTCTCGTCATTGTCTTGAGTGTGTGCTGATATCATCGATAATTGCCGATAGAACAGTGTCATATCGGTTTCAACGCGTTGTAATAAGGCAATTAAGTCGCTAAATAAGCTGTCATCTGTTTCTGGCTGATAATTGTTAAACCCCAGTTTCTCAGTCATCATGGCTTGCCAGCCTTGTTCAAAAGTTTCTGTATAAACGTTAAGGGCCTCTTGTAAGGGTTCTACTTGTTCAATTAACGGATACAACGCATTAGCTAACTGACCTAAATTCCAGAACGCGATTTCTGGTTGGTTACCAAAGCGATATCGTCGATGTTCGGCATCGGTGGTGTTAGGTGTCCAGTTAGGATCATAATTTTCTAACCAGCCATAAGGGCCGTAATCAATGGTTAAGCCTAATATGGACATATTGTCGGTATTCATTACGCCATGCACAAAGCCAACACGTTGCCAATGCACGATCATCTCAGCTGTTTTTTGACAGATTTCTGTAAACCAAATCAGATAAGTGGCAGGTGAGGGCTCACCAATATGTGGGTGATGTGTCCGAATGGTGTGGTCAGCTAGTTGTTTTAATAAAGCATGATCGCGTCGTGCTGTTAAGAGTTGAAAGCTACCAAAGCGCGTAAAGCTAGGTGCTACGCGGCAAACCACAGCGCCGGGCTCTGCTTTTCGATTGCCGTTGTAAAACATATCTCTAATAACCGATTCACCCGTTAAAGTCAGGCTTAAGGCTCTAGTCGTGGGTACGCCTAAGTGATGCATAGCTTCACTGCATAAAAACTCACGGATAGAGGAACGCAGCACGGCTAAACCATCAGCTGTTCTGGAATAGGGTGTAGGGCCTGAACCTTTAAGTTGTAAGGCCCAGCGCTCGCGCTTACTATTGATGATTTCGCCTAAATTGATGGCGCGGCCATCGCCAAGTTGACCGGCCCAATGACCAAATTGATGTCCACCATAGCAAAGAGCATAGGGCTCCATGCCGCAGGAGATGCGATTGCCAGTAAATACTTGGGTAAAATCATCGCTGTTGCAAAGCTCGGGCGATAAATCTAGTAATTCTGCAACTTCAGAGGAAAAAGCGACTCGTTGAGGATTAACTACTTTAGTCGGTAATACTTGTGAATAACAAGCAGCTAAGACCTGACGGGGATAATTGTTTTTTTCGGGATCACCTGGCAAATCGCGAATAAAGTTGTTATCAAATTTTAAGTCATCAAGGTGAGTGAGCTGTTGTATAGGGTTCATGTATTGAGATTCAATGTCATTAGCGGCTGATTAATGACAGGTTATCATAGATTAGTTTAATGCTCTCTCATCAAACTATTCAACCAGCTTATGGCTTAGAGTCGAGTAAGCATAAAGCTTACAGAAAGTAGCTATTTATGAGTTTTTACATGAAATAGCACTTATGCTATTCTAGCCAGTAAAATAATAAAGACACAGGTATGGATGTGTTTTGTTTCACGAAAATAAAAGCGCCCTAGAATTTAGAGAAAATAATGACCGAATCAACTAGTATTCAAGAGACAGTGCAAAGCGTTATCACTACCCTCAAAGACAAGCCCGGTGCACTTTTACCGATACTTCATGGTATCCAAGATGCATTAGGTTATATTCCAGCGGATAGTGTTCCGGCGATTGCTCAGGGACTCCATCTTTCTCGTGCCGAAGTGCATGGTGTGATTAGTTTTTATCATTATTTTCGTGATACCCCGCCGGGTAAACAGACTATACATATATGTCGCGCCGAATCTTGCCAAGCGATGGGTGGCAAGGAATTGGAACAGCATGTAAAAGATCAGTTAGGCATCGATTATCATGAGACTACTGCCGATGGTCAATTTTCGCTAGAACCTGTGTATTGTTTAGGTAATTGTGCTTGTTCGCCTGCTATACAAGTTGGCGAAGATATTTATGGCCGGGTATCACCAAAAAGTTTTGACGCTATTATTAATGAAAAGAAGGAACTGGCATGAGTATCACTGTCTATGTGCCCTGTGATTCCAGTGCCGTATCATTAGGTGCTGATCGTATCGCTGCCGCTATCACGCAAGAAGCGCAAAAAAGAAATATCAGTATTAACTTAATCCGTAATGGTTCCAGAGGCTTATATTGGTTAGAGCCTTTAGTTGAAGTAGTTACCGATGCAGGTCGCATGGCTTATGGTCCTGTGCAAGTCTCAAATGTCAGTGCTTTGTTTGATGCCGACTTTCTGCATGGCGGTCATCATGACTTAGCCTTAGGCGCTATTGAAGAATTAGATTATCTAAAAAAACAACAGCGTTTAACCTTTGCTCGTATTGGTAAAACCGATCCTATTAGTCTTGATGATTATCTGGCTAATGACGGTTACCGTGGCTTAAGCAATGCGTTAAAGCAGTCACAAGCTGATATCGTTAAAGCGGTTACAGATTCAGGTTTACGTGGACGTGGCGGCGCTGCCTTCCCTACAGGTATCAAATGGAATACCGTTTTAAACACACCCTCTGAGCAAAAATACATTATCTGTAATGCCGATGAAGGTGATTCAGGTACTTTCTCAGATCGTATGGTCATGGAAGGCGATCCCTTTGTATTAATTGAAGGTATGACTATTGCAGGACTTGCTGTGGGTGCTAACCAAGGCTATATCTACTTAAGAGTTGAATATCCTCATGCTCATATAGCCCTAAATGCCGCTATTGAAAAAGCCTATGCAGCGGGTTACTTAGGCGATGATATTCAAGGTAGCGGCAAAGCCTTTCATCTTGAAGTTCGTTTAGGTGCAGGTGCTTATATCTGCGGTGAAGAAACCTCCTTAATGGAAAGCTTAGAAGG
>QVQF01000078.1 GCA_003584895.1 Methylococcales bacterium | reverse complement strand
ATCGAAAAGGTTCATCTTAATCCCGATAAAGCCAAAGAAGCTGATGCGAAAGATATAGATATTCAAGCAAGAAAAGTAGCGTAAGTTTTAACCGTCGAGGCGACAACTACATTGACAATTTCCGCCCCCCGACAAAACCGAGGAGCGCAGGGAAAATCTGCAATCAAGCCTCCTTTTCTTTGGATACTTTATTTTGGCGGAGCAAAAGAAAGTATCTCGCCTTCGGGTGCGATAACCCGATACAAAAATCGTCGCGATAGCGACCTCATTATTTGTTTTTTATAAACAGCTGAATGGCTGTGTAACATCAGTTTATAAAACAGCTAAAGCTGTTTTACTCCAAACACGACCATTAACTTTGCAGCAAACAATTTAACTATACGGAGTTCTTATGAGTACTATCCATTTTGTAGGCGGAGAAAAAGGCGGTGTGGGCAAGTCCGTCGTTGCCCGTTTATTAGCGCAATATATGATTGATCATGAGCTACCTTTTATCGGTTTTGATACCGATAAATCCCATGGTTCCTTACTGCGTTTTTATAGTGACTATGCTGCCGCTACTATTATCGATGACTATGAAAGCCTAGATGCAATTATAGAAACCGCGAGCGCACAACCGGAGCAACGAATACTGGTTGATCTTGCGGCCCAAACCCATCAGCCCTTGGCACGTTGGCTAGATGAATCGGGCGTATTAGACTTGGCCGAAGAACTGGGCATTACTATCTGCTATTGGAATGTCATGGACTCTGGAAAAGATTGCGTGGATTTATTAGATAAATTACTCAGTCAATTTGGTACGCAACTTAATTATGTGCTGGTACAAAACCAAGTACGTGATGAGCAATTTAATATACTAGAACATTCTGGCGTTAAAGACCGAGCACTGGCTTTCGATGCGAAAGTCATGACCTTAAAACGCCTACATGCCCCTGTCATGACTAAAGTCGACAGCAACAGTTACAGTTTCTGGGCGGCCAAAAACAAAGATACTGAAAGCTCTTATCCCTTAGGTTTACTGGAAAGACAACGCATAAAAATATGGTTAAATCATGCTTACAGTGAAATATCGAATATCGGTGTTTAAAAACGCTTGCACTGCACTTAACGCAAATTAAACACCATTACAGATGAAATTAAGAGTCAGTTGTCAGCTACGTTTTCAGATTTTAGAACCTAGCGTATTAATTTTAATATTGCGTCCTTACCGAGGCAGTCAACAATGGATAAATCGTGAGGTTTTTAGCATTAAGCCCCTATTGGCGACCATAGAAAGCACCGACAGTTTTGGCAATGCTTGTCAGCGCTTGCTAGCTCCGATCGGTGATTTGTTTATCTATAGCTCAGCCGATGTCATCGTTAATGATTATGTTGCGATAAACCCCAATGCCCACTTTGTAGAAATACAACAACTTCCTAATAAAGTACTGCCTTTTCTATTACCCAGTCGCTATTGCGAATCTGATCGCTTTGGTGATCTTGCCAGAACCATAACGACAAACTCATTACCTGGCTACGATCAAGTGCTAGCCATTTCAGACTGGGTAACGCATAACATTCAGTATGTGCCCGGCTGTAGTGAATTCCCCTTGTCTGCGATAGAAATTCATCAGCTAGGTCAGGGAGTTTGTAGAGACTTAGCTCATGTCGCCATAGCACTGTGCCGCAGTATCAGCATACCGGCAAGATTAGTCGTCGGTTATTTACATAGATTACAAGCTATGGACTTACATGCTTGGTTTGAAGCTTATATTGGCGGGTGCTGGTATATTTTTGATCCTACACAAGTAGATCTGCGTGCAGGCAGAGTTGTTATTGCCTATGGTCGTGATGCTGCGGATGTCTCCATCTTTCATCAATTCGGTTCTGGCTGCCTACTCAGCAACATGGACGTTCGCGTTGATTTACTGGATAATTCACCCCTTAACACTTTATAACATCCCCTCTCATCATGACTTATTGTATTGCAGCGTCTATAAACGAAGGACTAATTCTAGTCTCTGATTCACGAACCAATGCTGGCATTGATAATGTCAGCACCCATGGCAAAATGCACGCCTTTGATACCCACAGCGATCGCAAAATAGTCTTACTTTGCGCCGGAAATCTAGCAACCACGCAGGCCGTTTTAGAGCAATTACACCGCGATAAGCTGAAAAATGCACCTATCAATTTAAATAACGTAGAAAGTTTGTTTGAAGCCGCCGAATATTTAGGCCATGTCAGTGTCGATAAACAAAAACAACATACCGGTGGTAAAGGACAATCGGCCTTTAATGCCTCCGCCAGCTTTATTCTAGCCGGTCAAATCGGCACAGAGCCTCATGCGGCCTACATGGTTTATGCAGAAGGTAATAGTATAACCAGCTCAGCCAATACGCCTTTTTTACAAATTGGTGAAAGCAAATACGGCAAACCCATACTTGATCGATTTCTTAAACTAAACACCCCAATTGATGAAGCCGCACGCTGCTGCTTGGTGTCTATGGACTCGACTATTCGCAGTAACGCCAGTGTTGGTGCACCAGTAGAATTGCTCATTTATCGTAAAGACAGCTTTAGCCTAGATGAATATTACTGCTTTGATGATGATAACGACTACCTATTACTCCTAAGGCGCAGTTGGGAAGCTAAGTTACGCGAAGCGATATCGGCCTTACCTTTATTGGATAAAACATCAGCAAAACCCATAGCGATGACTTTATAAGTCCGGTCGAGTAGGCCCAAGGAACCACCCCTTGAGACTACTCGACCTTGCTTCCTGATTCACATAGAGCTAGAAAATTGCTGAAGCTTTTTATAGCGATTTTTTTAAATCACGATAAAAATTCTCATGTGATCCGTAGGATAAAAGCGTAAGGCTATTGGTTTGTAGGTCAAAAAGATAAGCTAAAAGCATTTTATCAGCATTGAATTTAAACTTGTAAATACGAACGCCAGAAAGGTCACCGATTTTTGAATCACCTAATTCTGGATTACCAATTAACTCCCTAACGGCAGTATCTAGCTTCTCTTTTTCATTAGGATGCAATCTCCTAATAGATCTAGAAAATAATCCAGATTGAATAATCTTAATCATCCAAATTGATACTCAGACACTTCACCCGCTTCAACTTCTTGTAAGCTAATTAAAATATCTTTTACAAAGCCAATGGGCAAGTCTGGGTTTTCTTCGGCTATTTTGCCAAGCCTAGCCCAATGCTCTATTTGCTTAGGTATTGATCGGTGCATAGCCTGTGCGGTTACTTTTACATCATAGATAAAGTCATCTGATAACTTAACAGTCGCCATAAATAGTCCTTTTTAATAAAATTAATGAGGTTTCATTATGGCTGCAAAGTAAGTAAAAAACAACCTAAAGCCATTCCATCCCTCATCGACAATTTATTTCTATCTGAATACGTAATCGGTGACTATACAACTATTTGCAAGCATGTAAAACATGCTGATAATCTTGATGTAGCAAGGCGAAAACAAGGATTTACAGCGCGCCGACGCCCTCGATTCCTCTACATTTCATCGAGGCCTCAATGCCGGTCGGGGTTTACAACCCCGATCGAAACGTTTGAGACACCCCATCTCGCTTGGGAGGTAAAAAACCGTTATTAATCTACACTTCCGGTTAATCACCTTTTAAAATATAAACGTGGTACGTCTCCTATTACGTTGCTTCATCGAGGCTACTTGCTTTAAGCTAACGAGCACAAGCATATTACATCCAGCACTCAATACTTAAGTGTTCAATACGTTGAAAATGCTTGTGATTATTTGTAACCAATGCGAATTGATGAGCTTTGGTAATGCTTGCTATCATTAAATCCATATCCGCAATCATGGTTCCTTGACGTTTTAGTGTTGCCTTGTCTTGCGCAAAAATTTGACTGGCTTTTTCATCAAACTCTAAAATCGAAATGGCAGACAACAAGCCCGTTACTTTGGCTAAGTTTTGTTCTATTTTGGCTGAATTATAAGCGCCATATAAAAGCTCAGTGTAATTTATACGCGTGGTAAACAACATGTCTATAGCGCAACTAGTTAATTTGTCTACAATTTCAGGCTTACCCTTTAAAAAGTAAATCAAAATATCACTATCAAGTACAACATTCATAAACTAAATTCGACATCCTTAGTAGTTTTGTCGCGCTGAATGGACTTTAATAAATCATCGGCATCATTTTCTGACAAGGTACCGGCAAATTGCAGTAAGTTATTTTTTTTATGATTAACTTTAGCCGCAAATTGCAAAATGGATTGCTCGACGATGTCCGTTTTGCTGGTATGTAAATCCTGAGCCAGTGCAGCAATAGTCTTCAAAACGACTTCATCAAGTCTAAAGTTGATTGCGTGCTTCATTTTCAATACCTCTGAGCCATTAACGTAAAGGCATTATAGGCAGTTAAATGAAGTTATGTAAATACAGTTTAAACATAGCGCCCATTAAAAATTAATAGGGGACGTACCATGATTAAGGCATTAAGGCAGATCAATGCCTTAGAGTGGATTCGGGGCGGTAGCGCCGACTTTCTTTATTCCTCTTTTTTTTTCATCGAGGCTACTTTACCTATTCGCTGCCTGATTAATTACTTCAGAAGCCCATTGATTAAGGCTCTTTCCTGATGCAGTAGCAGCAACAGAAGCAGCCGCATGATCGTCGGGAGATATACGTAATACAAACTTACCAGAATAAGCTTTAATGGGATCTACACCATCTTCCTTGCAAGCATCCATAAAGACCTTAAGAGACAGCTCTCCTTCTCTCCTTAAGCCCTCAGCATCACTTGCATAAAAGTCAGCCCCACCGTTTAATCCAATAAATTCGCCGCGAAACAAATCAATATCTGAATCATAACTAATTACAGCCTTAATGCCGTTAATGGTCATTTGATTAATCATAGGTTTACTCCATTTTCATTTAGCCATTCACGCAGATTAGCGACTGCGCCTTTATCTGTCATAGGTGATGGATGTGGACGATGAAAGACGCGTCTTTCATCAAATAACCTCACCAATACCCTAGAACCCTCGCGTTCTTCTATTCTAGCCCCCAAAGCCACAAGTAACGCTTCAATATCAGACCAGCTAATATTGGCCGATATAGGACGAGAATAAATTAATTCGAGAGTTTTCAGATGTTTTCTTTTCATGACTAAATAGTATCAAATTTTAGTATCACGCACAAATAAGCATTAATTAAACCAGCGAGCAGGACGGGCTTACAAGCCAGTTCTTAAAGTTGGGCATTTCCTTAAAACTTAAAATTATTTTGGATTTAGCTACGCCCTCGATTTCTCTACGTTACATCGAGGCCACTTGCTTACAGACTTTCAGCTTAATCACCTTTAAAAATATAAACGTGGTAGGTCCCCTAATTCTTATATGATAATTTACACGTTAAGGCGTTAGCCCGATTGACCGCCATAGAAAATGATAAGAAACTGCTTCTCGATTCTGATCTTTTGCTTGCTGGATTTCCCCATGTTCGTAGGAGTGTAATAAAAATTTCACCTGATCCAGTCCTTCCGGCGTTCTAATGGCCTCATGTGGTGTTAGTCCATCTAATATCGGCAAGGGTGTATCAGCCCAATCAGCATAAAGCTGCTGAATTTTCTCCTCGATGATTTTGGTCAACAACTCCGGTGGTAGAGATTCAGACTGCTGTTTTATTTTGGTATTATTGTGCTGTGAATTGGCAATCATACCTTTAGGATCAGATATTTCTCGACTTATAAAGGTAACAGCAGCACCTGCTAAAGCTTCAAACAAAGGCCGACCTTGATCTGCATAAAGTTGAGTATGGTAAGACACCTTGATACGTTCTTGGCGCGTGCCGATATCAATACTCAGGCTACGTCGAGTCTGGCCATCGTCCCCTTCAAAGATGCGATTCCAGCCATCTTCACGACTCCCTTCAATATCAGCTTCATTGGACAGCGCTAGCTCTAAACTAAGCCAATCATTGACACGATAGTGGTCAGTGATAAACAGTAGTAATTCCCCCGTCGTATGATCGACCATTGTTGGCGTGTCTAAAGGCGTTACAAATAACTCAAGCCAGTAGTCTGGAATGAGAACGCTGGTTATCTCCTTGCCTAGCGGCGAATTAGGCTCGACGCCTTCAAATTCATTTTTGAGGTCTTCCAACAATTCAGTGACTCTAGAGCGAGGAAATGGATACACAGCACCGGATAGTTCAAAATGATTTTCAATCGGCAAAATGCGCACACCCATAAGGTCATATAGATTTGCATCTAACGAACCCGATTTCTCCAAAACAGTGACCGATTGGATTTCCGGCAACAGCACATCTTTTAAGGTCATAGATACGCCCGGTACAATACCGACAACTTCGTAAAGCCTAAGCGGAGTCGTAGAGAGAAGTTCTAACCAGTGTCGTTGTTCGATGGAGAACAGAGGTGCGCCCCTATCAAAAAGCAAGTCGATAACACGACGCTCACAACTTTTGATAGTGATTAAGCCTTCCGCCAACAACCACTCCATAGCATTGACTGTAATTCCATTACTAATACCTTCGGGCAGATTCTGTATCTGGGTATACTCATCGTCATCAAGACCACCGTAAAATGCCGTCAGAAGTGTATCGTATACTTCTTGACCGTACTTTTCAAAGAGCCAATTTAGGGCTTTAGGGGCTGTACCTGAATGACCACTTGCCAACTTTGCCTCTTCAATTTTTAAGCAGCAATGCTTATATTTTTTACCACTACCACAAAGGCAGAGATCGTTACGCCCCAATTGCTTCATTTATGCTCAATCCGATTATTAAAGAGAGTTCTATATTATCAAACAAGTGTTACATAAAAAACCATCAACTATTTGCAAGCAATAAAACAGCCCGTAGTCGCAATGAAGCAAGGCGGGAACTAGGATTTACAAATCTCAGCCCCCTTTACCCTCCTCATCCAGCCAATCGCCTTGTAATTCTTGTTCAATCCGCTCGATACTAGGAAGTTGATCTTCCAGATTCTGGGGTAAGCATTGGGCAAGTTGATATTCAGAAACGCCAATCGGTTTACTGTTATCACGCAAGGCATATTCAGCAATCACCTTGTTACGATTTTTACATAACAGCAAGCCAATGCTGGGGGCATCCTGTTCGGCTTTATAATGATCATCGACTGCTGACAGATAAAAACTCAACTGCCCGACATGTTCCGGCTTAAAATCACCCGCTTTAAGTTCGATGACCAGATAGCAACGTAATTTCAAGTGATAAAATAACAAGTCCAGATAAAAATCTTGGCCGCCAATTTCCAATGGTACTTGTTTACCCACAAACGCAAATCCTGCCCCCAATTCCAGCAAGAATTGACTGATGTGTTGAGTCAAGGCCTTCTCAATATCCCGCTCGTGTGCCGCCATGCCAAGGGAGAGAAAATCAAAAATATACGGATCTTTAAGTGTTTGTTGTGCCAGTTCGGATTGTGGTGCAGGTAAGGTTTGGGCAAAGTTAGTAGTGGCTTGGCCTTGCCGTTGCAGAACTTGGCTTTCGATTTGATGAACCAGCACATTACGTGACCAGCCGTGTTGTTGTACAAGTGCTGCATAGCTTAAGCGACTAGATGATTCTTTCAACTTGGTTAGCAAAACCAAATGATGCCCCCAAGGCAATTGTGCAACAGGCTGTTGCACAAATTCAGGTTCGCGCCAAGCTTCAGCAAATGCTCGCATGTATTTCAGATTACGCGCTGAAAAACCTTTCAGTTCAGGAAAGGCAACCCGTAAATCCTTAGCCAGTTGGTCAATAACTTTACTGCCCCAGCCTTGTTGCTGTTGACGTTGCAAAATATCATTGCCGATCTGCCAATAGAGTTTGAGTAATTCCTGATTAACGGCCAATATCGCCCGTTGCTGAGCTACCTGAATTTGAGCTTTAAGATCACCTAGCCAAAGTTGATAACCGACCGGTTGTAAATCACTCATATTTTAACCTCGCCATCTGGGTTTTTATAACCACTTCCGATACCTCAGGGTCAGACCCATTTCTTTTTTAATCTTCCTTTTCTTCAGAAAATAATTTTTTACATAACGTAATTAAAAGCATTTCTTTATAAGGAATCCATTTTAACCTCACTCCATCTGAGATACGTCTTTGATGATTCCTTACCCCATTATATGTACCTCGACGATGATGCCGTCTTACATTAGTATAACGTGGGTATCTCTCAGTTTCATAATAGCCGAATAGACGGATCAGACCGAAGATTATAAGTAATAATAAAAAAAAACTAGTCATTAGCTGGTCTAAAATTAGGAAAGTTTATAATTGTACGATTAGTACATCTCATGACATCAGTAAACAAGATAAAATTAAACTTTCGCTCGAAACTCAGCCAACAGCTTATGTAGTTGCTTATCAACGTGCTCTAAAGCCGACTGGGAATCAATCCACCAATCTGTAGACCAAATACGAATTACTTCCCAGCCTAAGCCTCTTAATACCTGCTCTCTTAAAAAGTCACGATCTCTAGCTGTAGCGGAGCTATGATAAGTTGCTCCGTCGCACTCTACAGCACTTAGATATAGACCAGGGGCATCAGGATTAATTACACCAAGATCGATTCTAAATCCAGACACACCCACTTGAGAGTGCGTTATCCAACCTTTCGCATGAAGTCTTTCCGCAACGGCTTGTTCAAAGGGTGAATCAAAAAAACCACCTGGAGCACCAACTGCAGCAATTAATGCAGAGCTACCACGTTGCGCATATTCAAGAAAATGTTTTAAATCCCTAATTCCTTCGGCAGCGGTACGCGATAAATCGATTTGTTCCGGTTTTAATGAAGCAAAAACATGCATTTCTTCTTTAGCTCTAGTCACAGCAACATTTAATCTACGCGTACCTCCGGCTTGATTCATCGGGCCAAAATTCATACTCAACTTACCTGCGGCATCTTTACCGAAAGTGATAGAGAAATAAATCAAATCACGCTCATCCCCTTGAACGCTTTCTAAATTTTTAACAAATACTGAATCAAACTTGTCTTCAGAAAAATGAGGCTCTATTTCTGGGTGTTGGCTACGAGCGACTTCAAATAAATCACTAATCAATTTTTGTTGATCCATATTAAATGTCACAACGCCTATTGATTTATTAAAGTCAGGTTGACGTAATTTGGTAACAATATCCTCAACAATCGCTTCCGCCTCACCTCGATTGATGCGATTCTGACCTTCCTTATAGATAGAATCAACTGGATGGTAATGCACTGACATGCCCCGAGTATCATTATTCGGAAAAGTAATCAGCTTGCCGCCATAGTATTTATGATTAGAAAAGGTAATTAACGATTCACAACGTGAGCGATAATGCCAATTTAGATTCATACAAGGAATATTGGCGGCTAAGCATTCATCTAAAATGGATTCCATATCCTCTTCAAAATCATCTGAATACTCATCGCCGCTGGATTTCTTAGCAAAGAATGAGCTAGGTGATAGCTGTTTTGGGTCACCGACCACAATCGCTTGTTTAGCCCTAGCTACTGCACCAATCGCATCCGACACTGTGATTTGACTGGCCTCATCAAAGATAACCACATCAAAGGCCTTACTGTTAGCAGGAAGATACTGCGCTATACTCATAGGACTCATCATCACGCAAGGAGTCAATTTAGTAATAACATCTGGCATCTGACTCATCAATTGGCGTAACGGCATATGACGTGTTTTCTTTTGAATCTCACGCGCTAATACACCCCATTCCGATCCTTTTTCGATGTTTTGTGCTTTAGGTATATTGCTAGCTAATAGTGCTCTGACATAATCCTGAGTAAGCTGCATAAAGTCAGAATCCAACTGATGATATAGTTCGATTTTTTGACGGTGTTCTGCCGGAATAAAGTTTCTCAAAACCTCATCATAATCAATAACTGAATTTACCCACCAGCGCGAATAATTAACCAATAATAATTCTTTTGCCGATAAACCATCGGTATAACCCTGTTCAATACCGTCAATTAAAGAAGCTAAGCCAGCAGAAATAGCGTCCTGCCTGACTTTTCGCCAAGCACACCAATAACGAAGTTTGTTTTTGTGGGATAGCCAGACATCACATTGCTCAATAACTCTTTGGAAAAAATCATTATCACCCGTTGCTTTAAAAACATCTCCTGCTTGAGAGCCAATAACGGTAGCCAATTGTTCTGCATGTTGTTGATAATGATTAAACTGCTCTAAATAGGCCGCGCCTTTAGCACCGATAGGTGCATTGTGTTCTAGCAATTCATTTTGATCTATTACTAGCAGTGAAATACGCTGTTTATTAGTAGCCACCTGTTCTGCATTGGCACTCATATTTGCCAAAGCACTTAGTACACCATCTATCCATTGACATGCTGTTCTAATCCATTCGATATCCGAATCTACGCCGTCCCAATATTTACCAATCACAGATGATAGGTGCTGATATTTAAGGATTTTTTCTTGTAAATTCTTTGCCTCAATCAAATTATCGAAATCAACAGACATGCTCGCAGAATGAATCTTTTTGCCTATATTTTTTCCTAATAATTTTTTAACCGAGCGCTTACCTAGCCACTCTGCTAAAAACCACTTCTCTTCAGATTCCAGCCATTTAATTCTAAGTTCTTCCAGTTCGCAGTCGAATGAAGATCGTTTAAAAGGATTTTTAACGCTCTTCATTCGTTGCTGAAACTGATCAACCAACTCAGACAATTCAATTAATTCTTTACGCTGCATTGACCCTTGGGGCAGAAAACCAAAACCATAATCTTCAGCAAAAGCATTCGGTAATAACGTTGCTAGTTTTTGTAATGCAACTAACTGGGGCAACTGAGTAAAGGTTAAATTTAACCCCAAATGCTTTGTATACTCATTCGATGCAAATTCTAACGCTTTAATGATTTGTTGCGCACCGCCAGCTAAGTGCAGCATTTTACTTTGCCAAGACGGCGACCATTCGCCAGTCGCAATTTGAGAGAAAATTTCTAAACCGATACCTGTTAACTCAATTCTATTTGCATCAATACGGTTGGTGATATCATGCAATGCTTCAAATGTGGTTAAGGAGTGTTCATCTGGGCTGTGCCAGTGTAATTTAACTACAGGCACATCACTGTATTTTATAACCACGCCCATCGCTTGATGTGGCGTTAATCCATTTGGATAGCGATGATGTAAGCGATCTACATATTTATTCAGATCGCTTCTGACTTTCGCTAAACGTTCGGCTTCTTTTTCCCAATTCAGCTCTGAAATATCAACAGAGCCCCAAGCCTTACCCAGTTGCGCAATAACCTCTGACTTTTTGGCTTTTGCAGAGTGTAATTCAAGGCAATGTTCTCCTAAACCGACCTGATGCAAGCGCCGATAAACCACTTCCAGAGCCGCAGTTTTTTCCGAAACAAACAATACGGTTTTTCCTGTCGCTAATAATTGAGAAATCATATTAGCAATAGTCTGACTTTTTCCCGTGCCGGGAGGCCCGATTAAAACAAAATCTTTACCTGCTTCGGCTGCGTACACAGCCGCTATTTGAGAGCTATCGGCTAGTAAAGGGATAAATGTATCTCTTGGGTGTCGTGCAGCATCAAGTTGTCTAGGGTCTGGGAATTCTACGCCTGTTCCGGTATACATATCTCGGGGGCTTTCTATCAAATGCTTGACTACTGGACTTTCTTTTAAAGCATCAACACGTTCACATAAATCGTTCCACATCAGATATTTTGCAAATGAAAAGGTCGAAACAACCACACTGTCTTCGACTTCCCAACCAGCAATATCTTTTATTTTGTTACGCAGAATAGTTAATATTTTATTAACATCTAATCCATGTTCGTCGGTCGGCAGACTGCCTTCTAACTCTGGAATTTCAAGTGCAAAGTCTTGTTTTAGCATTTCCAGTAAGGTGGGGTTAAACCGTGGTTCATCCTCATGGGCTTGCAACAAAAATCCTGAGTTCACACTTTTACGTGTTATTTCAATCGGCATTAAAATCAGTGGAGCTCTATAAACTCGTTGTGTATCTTTACCATTAGTCCAATCTAAAAAACCCAATGCAATATAAAGGATATTGACGCCACTCTCCTGAACTGACTCCTTTGCTGAGCGGTATAGCTCTAGCAAATCAGTAGTGAGTTTTTTACTATCCGTGTTTGCAATCAACTCTTTTCTGGATAAATGTTGCTGCAATTTTTCATTAAGCAAACTTTCTTGATGTTGTTGTAAATGCAATTGCTCAGAGCGCGGATCATTATCAATCTTTAAAGTGTCAGCCGATATAATCTTAAATTTATGATTGTCAGCCAGCATATCTTCGAGGCTGGCTATGTCAAGGCACTTGATTTCGATTGCCCTAGTGCGATTGGTAAAATTTAATAAGCGATTGCGCATGGTTAAATCTAGTAACTGCCGCTTCCAATTTTCTATTCGAGCTTCTGGGGTATCTAAAATAATATCAGGTAGATCACCGGTAGGAAAAGGCTGCTCAGGTATGCCAGTCATAATTTCAACCGGCAAGTCAATTTCATCCACGACAACGTTTGTTTGTGAACCGCTCGCTAATTCTATATCCGACAAAGGTTTGATGCGTGCTGATCTAGCGCGTTTAATATCAATCGCCAGAACAAAATCCGCATCATTATTTAATTTATCTTCAGCCTCTTGTTTGGCCAAACTAAATTTAGCGGGTGGTTTATGGGTGCATAAGGTGGTTTCAAATACAATTAATTCATTTAGTTGACAGCGCTTACGCAAAGATTGAGCATCATAAATTACCGTAGACGAAAGGTCGTCATCACTCAGCCAGCAACCCGTAAATGCATGGCCTTTAGTAAAGATAACTAACGCATTTAAGCCCGATTGTTCAAGACAAGAGGCAAACAATAACGAAGTATCTAGGCACGTAGCCAGTCGAGTTTCTGCTATTTTTGAAGGTAAACGTATACGTTGCCCTTCTTCTTCAAAACTGGCTGGCGGAGTTGCATAGCTAAGATCTAACTTACACACTGCACTCCATAGTGCACTGATAATATTAGCCACGCGTCGAGGACTTTTCGATTGATATCCTTCAATCGAAGCTAGCTGACCACTGGCCTCGAGCATCTTCGATGTGTCGCGTAGAATGGTTTGCACCATCGAGTCGTTGGGCTGTACAAAGGCGGCTAAAATTTCAGGCAATATCTTTGTGCCCACCCATTCATCTTTAGCTAACAATTCAACTTTGTTGGTTTTAACGGCGAGTACTTTCGTTCCTGATCTTAGGGTAAACGTCATTTCACCTTGTAATGACTCGTGAATAGCACGCAAGAACCCAGCATTAAGCTCAACTCTGATATCCTCTAAAAAAACTTGGGTGTCTGTGGCAAGGTTATCAATGAACCAAGTTCGCTTAATAAGAAAATCAGGCGAACTGGTTAACACTAATTCAAGATCACGAAAGCTCTCTTGGCTACTATTCTTTAACTCAATTTCGGTAATTACGGGCAAGGAGTTTTGCTGAAACGCTAGGTTAATCTTAGAAATAACTGAGGTTATGATCACTGTATTTTTATCTCGCAGCTAGAGTTAATATTAAATGTTGCTCCGCTTAGAAATTCAAATGTAAGATATATGACGCTCTTTTCTACCAAAAATGACATTCTATGAAGTTGTTTGATATTAAACATATTAGATATTTTCAATTCCCTTGCTATAGATTTAATAATTAATCAGTCTTTTTGCATTCCTTATTACAACTGAATTATAGGTAAGTATTAAATTAATACCATTAATATTTATCAAGAAAATTAGTAAGGCATACTTAGCTTTTGTCTCTACAAAAACTAGGATCAACATAACGCTTTTTAGCGCTTTTATTATAGGTATAACATCCGCCCTTGGCTCCGGTGTAATAATCTATGCTGATTGCAGCTAGTTTTATAGTGGACTTAGTCTTGCAACCTATACGCTCCCACGCATCTTTTTCTTTTCCTGCTTCTATGCTTTGCCATTGCATGTTTCTAGGGGCATCTGCGCCGCCACAGGCTAAGGCTTGAATATGATCTATGACATAACCGGGGCAACTTCCGTGTCGGTTGCCATTAGTGGGGCATGGATGTGTGGCTTTAAAGTGGTTTTTAGCGGCTTGGCTGCGGACTATACGAGCTTGGGCGGTTAGGGGTATTGCCGCTAGTAGGCTGATGATGACTAAGTGTGTTATTGATGTTTTTGTTAAGGCCATTGGCTTCCTGTTATTGATTAAATCCCCCCTGCCCCCCTTTTTCAAAGGGGGGTGTGTTTGGATGCTTGTGTTTTATAGCGTGTAGCTTGTGCTGTTTAAATAATAGGCTACCACTTGCCTACTACACACGTAAGCTTTTAACTGCATTATGTCGGAGTTTAACACCTTATTCCTAGCTGATAGGCTAAAATGACTGCTGCACTTAATTTGAAACCTAGAAACTATTGCTACACCGATTAACGATTTTTTAAACCTAGAAAATATTTGCTAGACCCGATTAAAAATTTTTCAAGCCTAAGAAATTTCTGCTGAGCCGATTATCTAGTTTTCAAACCTAGGAAATTTCGGCTAGGTCGATTATCTAGTTTTTAAACCTAGAAAATATTTGCTA
>QVQF01000120.1 GCA_003584895.1 Methylococcales bacterium | reverse complement strand
AACTCTTTCAGCATAGTCGCTGAAATTTCTCCAGTATATGCACCTGCAGCTTGATCAGCTATATTCTGTGACCCTAATGCTAATCGGCTATCTTTAACCAAATCTGCTATATAAGGCATATAAACATAGGGGACACAAACAGCGATATCTGCAACATCAGCACCTAATCCGGCAATAATGCCTTTTGCTAGTAACTCAGCACTAGCACGAGTTCCATTCATTTTCCAATTACCGACAACTAGAGACCGACGCATCAACATTACCTATATATAGAAACAAACCGAGTATGATATAGGCTAATAGGTCCCAATTCAAGCACCCATTGCTTTCTTAACATCTTCCGCCAACTGCTGGGCGTAATTTTCAACCACTGTTGCATCCTCACCTTCCACCATCACTCGGATTAAAGGCTCTGTTCCAGAGGCTCTTAATAATACCCTGCCCTTAGCGCCCAAATTATCTTCAACACCTTTTACTGCTTTCTGAATCGAGACTTCAGCTTCTGGTGTCATTTTTTTAGCTGTTTTAACATTTACTAAAATTTGAGGATATTTTTGCATACCCGACTTCAATTCGTTAAGTGTACGGCCACTATCATGCATTTCGGCCATGACTTGCAATGCCGCAATAATGCCATCACCTGTGGTTGTTCTATCTAAACAGATAATATGTCCAGAATTTTCTCCACCCAATATGCCTTTATGTGTGCTCAACATTTCCAATACATAACGGTCACCAACATTGGCCCTAAGCAACTCAATACCTAAATTTTTCAGGCCATATTCCATGCCTAAATTAGTCATTAACGTACCCACAACTGGACCTGACATCTGACCTACATCCTGCCTAGATTTAGCAATAATATAGATAAGTTCATCGCCATCAACCACCTCACCTTTGTGATCGACCATTACCAACCTGTCACCATCACCATCCAATGCAATACCGAAATCAGCTTTATTTTCTAATACCGCTGCAACTAACTTATCTGGCTTAGTTGCGCCACAACCTTCATTAATATTGAGGCCATTGGGCTCAGCCCCTATTACTATAATGTCCGCTCCTAGCTCTCTTAATACATGTGGTGCAATATGATAAGTTGCGCCATGCGCGCAATCGACAACAATCTTCATACCACTAAAATCAAGCCTAGTTGGTATGCTTGCCTTACAAAACTCAATGTAGCGGCCTGCTGCATCACCTATTCGCTTTGCTTTACCTAAAATCGATGAATCTACGGTAGTCATCGGCGCATCAATATAATGCTCGATTTTTTTCTCTATATCGTCAGGTAATTTAGTGCCTTGTACGGAAAAAAACTTAACCCCATTATCATAATAAGGATTATGAGATGCGCTAATCACTATTCCCGCACTTGCTCTTAAAGTACGCGTCAAATACGCAACTGCTGGAGTTGGCATAGGCCCCAATAAATGCGTATCCACACCCGCTGCGGTAAGCCCTGCTTCCAAAGCGGATTCAAACATATAGCCTGATATACGCGTATCCTTACCTACCAAAACAAAATTATGTCCTTCTTGAGAGAAAACTTGTCCAGCTGCCCAGCCTAGTTTTAAGAAAAAATCCGCTGTTATAGGAGACTCGCCTACCTTCCCTCTAATACCATCTGTTCCAAAATACTTTCTTTTCATGATGTTATCGCTCACTATCTGGAAAACATATAATTACATTTACTAAAAACACATGACCTAAAGTAGATCGTTACAATCATATTTCTAGCTTAGTTATATTTTATTTTCTACGTTATACACAAAAAAAAGGAGAAGCAATTGCTTCTCCTTTTTTTATCAAACTAGCTTATTTAACCTTGTTCTGCAGTATGACCAATTGATTTTTCAGGTTTTTTACCATCTTTACCTTTAACTTCATCAACTTTAATATCTCCACGAGGAGGCTTATCATCCCAACCTTGGGGGTCTCTTACTGGCTTACGTGCCATCAAATCTTCAATTTGAAACTTATCGATAGTCTCATATTTCATTAAGGCTTCAGCCATTGCATGCAGAATATCAATGTTTTCTTTAAGTAATCGCTCAGCTCTTTCATAGTTACGATCAATAAATGAACGTATTTCTTCATCAATAGTATGAGAAGTTTCTTCAGCTACCGTTTTATGCTGTGTCACCGAACGACCAAGGAACACTTCTCCCTCTTCTTCACTATATGATAATGGACCTAATCGTTGAGACAAGCCCCATTTAGTGACCATATTTCTTGCTAACTCAGTCGCTCTTTCAATATCATTAGAAGCACCTGTACTAACTTGCTCCCAACCAAAAACCACTTCTTCAGCAATACGCCCACCGTATAGACTGGAAATCATACTATCTAGTTTTTGTTTGCTGGCACTATATTGATCTCTTTCAGGTAAGAACATAGTGACACCTAAGGCACGTCCTCTAGGCATAATACTTACTTTATACACAGGATCATGCTCTGGCACTAATTTGCCAACAATGGCATGACCTGCTTCATGATAAGCCGTCATTCTTTTTTCTTTTTCATCCATGACCATAGTATGCCTTTCAGCACCCATAATCAGCTTGTCTTTAGCTTTTTCTAAATCAGACATGCTCACTACGCGCTTATTCATCCTAGCGGCAAACAAAGCAGCCTCATTAATCAAATTAGCTAAATCTGCACCAGAGAACCCAGGCGTGCCTTGAGCGATGTATTTAACTTCAACATCATCAGCAACAGGAACTTTTTTCATATGAACATCAAGAATTTGTTCACGTCCACGAACATCAGGCAAACCCACTGTCACCTGGCGATCAAATCGACCTGGTCGTAATAAGGCTTTATCTAAAACATCGGGACGATTAGTTGCAGCAATAACAATGATGCCTTCATTGCCTTCAAAACCATCCATTTCGACTAACAATTGATTTAATGTTTGTTCACGCTCATCGTTACCGCCACCCAAACCGGCGCCACGTTGTCGACCCACAGCATCAATTTCATCTATAAAAATAATACATGGAGCATGTTTCTTAGCTTGCTCAAACATATCTCTGACACGTGAGGCACCAACACCTACAAACATTTCTACGAAATCTGATCCTGAAATAGTGAAGAAAGGCACTTTAGCTTCGCCAGCAATAGCTCTTGCGAGTAAAGTTTTACCTGTACCAGGAGGGCCTATCATCAGAGCGCCCCTTGGAATCTTACCACCTAGTTTTTGATACTTAGCAGGATCTCTAAGAAAATCCACCATTTCAACAACTTCTTCTTTAGCTTCGTCACAACCGGCCACATCAGCAAAAGTCACTTTAATCTGATCTTCTTCCAGCATGCGAGCTTTACTTTTACCAAAGCTCATTGCACCACGACCGCCAGCGCCACCGCCTTGCATTTGCCTCATGAAGAAAACCCAAACAGCAATCAATAACAACATGGGACCAAAGGAAACCAACAACTGCATTAACATAGAGGGTTGTTCAGGCGGAACAGCCTTGATATCAACTTTATTGGCTAATAAATCATCAATCATATGTCCGTCGGTAGGCGCATAAACTCTAAATAACTGACCGCCTTGCATCTTGCCTTTAACAATATGCTCATCAATAACTACTTGCTGAACTTGCCCGGCTTTTACCGACTCAATAAATTGGGAATAAGATAATGATGAATCAGCTCGTTCGCCTTGGGGGCCGAAATTATTAAAAAGGGACATCAGCACCACTGCAACGACGACCCACAGGATTATATTTTTTATCATATCATTCACAAACACACCCTAACCCAAATGGCTCTCGGTAAAAAAACTAACTGATTATATCAGGACTTAACTTGCCTGACTGTCGTTATTTATTTAGATCTTGCTAGATAAATTGCATACTTTGTAGAAATAGGGGCATTAAATTTCATTTAAACCCCTTAGCCAAAATATAAACTTCATTACTTCGTGGCCTTGATGCCTTTGGCTTTCTAATAATGACTTTTGTAAAATGACTCTGTACATCTTGGTAGTATGTTTCAAAACCTTCGCCGTGAAATAACTTAACCAAAAAACTACCGTTTTTTGATAGCACGGCTTTTGCGGTATCTAATGCCAACTCTGCTAAATAAACAGCTCGAGGTTGATCTACCGCTTTATTACCACTCATATTAGGAGCCATATCAGACATTACCAAGCTAACAGCCGCCTGATCTAAAATCTCATAAAGACGATTTAAAACATCCTCTTCTCGAAAATCTCCTTGTATAAAATCTACACCCTCTATAGATTCCATAGGCAAAATATCCAAGGCAATCAGCTTATCTTTTTTACCCATCAACTCCCTTGCTAGTTGAGACCAGCCACCAGGAGCCGCACCCAAATCTATAATATTCATGCCCGGCTTAATGAGATTATCTTTTTCCTGGATTTCCTTTAATTTAAAAACTGCTCGCGATCGATATCCTTGTATTTGTGCCATTTTGACATATTCATCTTCAAAATGTTCTTGCATCCAACGGCTACTACTTTTACTTCGGGCCATAATCTGTTGTATAGTATAAATTGATTTTTTGATTCAGGAATAATGCGTGAACCCCACAGATAAGAAAAAACTCAGAGCTGAGGCTCATACTTTGAAGCCCGTAGTGACCGTCGGGCAATCTGGCCTTACCGCCTCAGTACTGGCAGAGATAGAGCTAGCACTTAATTGCCACGAACTAATTAAAATAAAAATACGCGCAGAGCGTGATAGCCGCAAACTAATCAGTGAACAAATACACAGCGATACTGGAGCTGAGATTATTCAAAGCATCGGACAAATCGTCGTTATCCACCGATTAAATCCAAACAAATAAGATTAAATTAAAGCGAATGAAATAGTTAATATAACCTTCGCTTTTTAATTAAATATATTTAATCGAAATAATTTCATAATCGATATTTCCACTAGGCGCTTTGACTGTCACAACATCTTCGATTTCTTTGCCAATTAATGCACGAGCAATGGGAGAGCCAATTGAAATACGACCTTCTTTTATACTAGCCTCATCTTCACCTACGATCTGATACGTCACTCTTCTTTCAGACTCGACATCTTCTATTTCTACCGTTGCCCCAAACACCACTCTTCCATTAGCATCAACTTTGGTGATATCAATAATTTGCGCATTGGATAGCTTGCCCTCAATTTCTCCAATACGGCCCTCAGCAAAGCTTTGTTGCTCTTTCGCCGCATGGTATTCAGCATTTTCTTTTAAATCACCGTGTGCACGCGCAGTGGCGATAGAAGCAATAATTCGCGGCCGCACGACTGACTTTAGTTCATCCAACTCTGCGCGTAATTTTTCTGCACCTTTTACAGTGAGAGGTACTTTATTCATTTTAAAATTCCATTAATTATTTATTAAGGCTAAAGATGCAATCAATGCATCCTTACGCCTTCAAATCAAACTTTTATGCAAGTCCTGCAAACATGAAACATCTCCAGCATCCAATTCCCCTAATGCGTAACAAGCAGCCTTAGCTCCTGCCATTGTTGTGTAATAAGTGACTCGATGTTGCAGAGCCTCTCTACGCATAGTAAATGAATCTGAAATTGCTTTTTTTCCTTCTGTCGTATTAATAATCAACTGAATCTGATCATTCTTAATCATGTCAACCGTGTTAGGGCGGCCTTCATTAACCTTATAAACCACTTCACAGGGAATTCCAGCCTCGCGAAGAAATTTTGCCGTACCGCTGGTGGCAACAATTTCATATTTTTTATCAACCAACATCCTAGCAACATCAGGTGCTTTTGCTTTATCAGCATCGCGAATACTAATTAAAACTTTACCGCTATCGTTTAATCTTACGCCAGCGGCACGCTGTGATTTAGCGAAAGCCTCTCCAAAAGTTTTACCTATGCCCATAACTTCACCCGTGGACTTCATTTCAGGTCCTAACAAAGGATCAACACCAGGAAATTTAACAAATGGAAATACAGCTTCCTTAACTGAATAATAATCAGGAATACGTTCTTCAGTAATGCCCTGCTGAGTCAAAGTCTGACCTACCATTACACGAGCTGCAATCTTAGCCAACGGATAACCCGTTGCTTTAGACACAAATGGGGCAGTACGCGATGCACGAGGGTTAACTTCTAATACGTAGATATCTTCCCCCTGAATGGCGAACTGAGTATTCATTAAACCTCTTACGCCTAATGCTTCTGCCATTTTAGCCACTTGATCACGCAATTTATCTTGTAAATGCGCGGCCAACTCATAAGGTGGCAGTGAACATGCCGAATCACCAGAATGCACGCCGGCTTGTTCAATATGCTCCATTAGACCGCCAATCAAGATGCGCTCGCCATCATAGATAGCATCTACGTCCATTTCTACAGCATCATCAAGAAAACGATCTAGCAATACCGGTGCGTCATTAGAAACACTAACAGCCTCTTTCATATAGCGCTGCAAGCCTTCTTCATTGAACACGATCTCCATACCACGCCCTCCGAGTACATAAGAAGGCCTGACTACTAATGGATAACCTAGCTCTTTTGCCACAGTGACGGCTTGATCAACTGATCTCGCAGTACCATTAGGCGGCTGTTTCAAACCTAATCTTTCCAATAACTTCTGAAATCTTTCACGATCTTCAGCTAAATCAATCGAATCTGGCGAAGTACCAATAATAGGCACGCCTGCAGCTTCCAAAGCACGAGCTAGTTTCAAGGGGGTCTGTCCACCATACTGAACAATAACCCCTTTAGGCTTTTCAATATGAACAATTTCTAACACATCTTCCAACGTTAATGACTCAAAATATAAACGATCTGAGGTGTCGAAATCTGTAGAAACGGTTTCGGGATTACAATTAATCATGATGGTTTCATAGCCATCTTCACGTAATGCCAAGGCAGCATGTACACAGCAATAATCAAATTCGATACCTTGACCAATTCGATTAGGGCCGCCACCTAAGATTATAATTTTTTCTTTATCTGAAACCCGTGCCTCACACTCTTCTTCATAGGTAGAATACAAATAAGCAGTATCTGATGAGAATTCAGCTGCACAGGAATCTATACGCTTGTAAACCGGACGGATGTTTTGCTTATGTCGCACATTACGCACTTCAGTTTCAGAGGCATCTAGCAATTTCGCTATACGTAAATCTGAAAAGCCCTTGCGCTTTAGCTTATAAAGCTCACCATCCTTCAAGGTTGATAAGGTTTTAGTCGCTAATGATTGTTCAGTAAGAATTAGATCTTCAATTTGCGCTAAAAACCATGGATCAATTTTTGAGGCATCATGAACTTCCGTTAGCGTCATTCCACTTCGGAAAGCATCAGCCACATATAACAAACGATCAGGTCCGGGATGACGCATTTCCCTTTGCATTTTATCGTTAGCATCATCTGCATTCAGATCAACTATTTCGTCAAGACCGCTAATACCTATTTCCAAACCTCGCAAAGCTTTTTGCAGCGATTCTTGAAAAGTACGGCCAATCGCCATGACTTCGCCTACCGATTTCATTTGCGTGGTTAAACGATCATCGGCTTGCGGGAATTTTTCAAAGGTAAAGCGTGGCACTTTAGTGACTACATAATCAATAGTTGGCTCAAATGATGCTGGCGTCGCTCCACCCGTAATTTCATTCTTTAGCTCATCTAAGGTATAACCCACTGCTAATTTAGCAGCTACTTTAGCGATAGGGAAACCGGTGGCTTTAGACGCTAAAGCTGATGATCTCGATACACGTGGATTCATTTCAATGACAATCATACGTCCATCTACTGGATTAATGGCCACCTGAACATTTGAACCTCCAGTATCTACGCCAATTTCACGCAACACTGCCAAAGAGACATTACGCAGAATTTGATATTCCTTATCAGTCAATGTTTGCGCTGGTGCTACGGTAATTGAATCACCGGTATGTACGCCCATCGGATCAAAATTCTCAATTGAACAGACAATAATGCAGTTATCCTTAGAATCCCGCACCACTTCCATTTCATATTCTTTCCAACCTAATACTGATTCTTCAATCAATAACTCATTGGTGGGTGATAGATAAAGACCACGTTCACAAATCTCTAAAAATTCTTCTTTGTTATAAGCAATTCCACCACCACTACCACCCATAGTAAAAGACGGGCGTATTACCGTTGGATAGCCCACTTCCTTTTGTGCAGCTAAAGCTTCTACCATGCTATGTGCAGTTTTTGATTTCGCGACTTCATAACCAATACGCTTCATAGCGTCATTAAACAACTGACGGTCTTCAGCCATATTAATGGCTTCTTTAGTCGCGCCGATCATCTCAACGTTATATTTTGCCAACACACCATGCGCATCAAGATCCAGCGCACAGTTCAATGCAGTTTGCCCACCCATAGTTGGTAAAACCGCATCAGGACGCTCTTTAGCAATAATTTTTTCAACGGTTTGCCAATCAATGGGCTCGATATAAATGGCATCGGCCATATCGGGATCAGTCATAATCGTAGCAGGATTAGAATTTACCAAAATGACTCGGTAACCCTCTTCACGCAGCGCTTTACAGGCCTGAGTACCTGAGTAATCAAACTCACAAGCTTGACCGATAACAATTGGACCTGCGCCTAATAATAGTATGGATTTTATGTCGGTTCTTTTTGGCATAGTCTTTAGTGTATGGCTCTATGTTAGTATCTTTCATGAGTTAGGTTAGATGACTTAACCTAATATTATTTTAGCGCGTTGAGTAGTCTCAAACGGCGCTAAGCTGAGCAGATCGACAAAACAAATCTAACTCGCGGCCATCATATCTATAAATTCATCAAACAAAGCTTCGACATCATGTGGGCCGGGGTTACCTTCAGGATGACCTTGAAAGCTAAAGGCAGGACAATCAGTACGCTTAAGGCCTTGTAAACTTCCATCGAATAATGAACGGTAAGTAGCAATCACATTGCTCGGCAAGCTTGCTTCATTAACCGCAAAGCCATGATTTTGACTGCTAATCATAACCTTTCCAGTAGCAATTTCTTGTACGGGATGATTTGCACCGTGATGACCGAATTTCATTTTTTCTGTTTTTGCACCGCTGGCCAATGCCAATAATTGATGTCCTAAGCAAATACCGAAAACGGGGATTTTGTTTGCCAATATCGTTTTAATAGCTTCGATCGCATAAGTGCAAGGCTCAGGATCACCAGGACCATTCGATAAAAATACACCATCAGGCTTCATCGCTAATACAGTTTCAGCTGGGGTCGTTGCAGGAACAACTGTCACGCGACAACCTCTATTAACCAACAATCTAAGAATATTTCTTTTAATACCAAAATCGTAAGCAACCACATGTTTAGTCAGGTTCTCACCTTGCGTATAACCGTTTTGTAAATCCCAGATATTTTCAGTCCACTCATAAGTCTCAGCAACAGTGACTTCTTTAGCCAAATCCATGCCTTTTAATCCAGCGAAGCCTTCAATTGCAGCTTTTGCCGTCTCTGGACAAACAGTATCACCCGCCATAATACAGCCACGCTGCGCTCCTTTGTCGCGCAACAAACGAGTCAGTTTTCTCGTGTCTATATCTGCAATAGCTACCACATTATTATCTAATAAGTATTGTTGCAGGGTTTTTTCACTACGCCAGTTACTTGCTAATAATGGCAAATCTCTAATAACCAAGCCACTGACAAATACACCGGCAGACTCATCATCTTCGCTATTGGTACCGACATTACCGACATGTGGATAAGTTAATGTCACAATTTGCTTACAGTACGAGGGGTCGCTCAGAATTTCTTGATACCCAGTCATCGCAGTATTAAAAACGACTTCTCCTACAGAACATCCATCCGCACCTATAGATACACCGTTAAATACCGTTCCATCTTCTAACACCAATAATGCAGACTTAGCCAAACACGTCACCTCAAATATACAAAACGGGATGAATCCTAAAGAATCATCCCGTTATAAAAATTAAAACTAGCTCACTATACAAAATTATGCCGTTCTGGTCATTAACAATTTTAGAAACAGATAGTTCCAATAAACGTATCTTATCGACAGTAAAGCGTTTTTAAATTTATAAATAAGCGTTTATCTGTATAATTTCGCATCTTTTAAGTTAATTCGCATAATCATTATCATGACCACAGTTAATTCCGAAAAACTCTCTAGCGCCCGCTTTGCAGAAGCAACCGATGCTTTTGTTGAAGTGTTTACCGCTTCTGTCGATTTTGACCAACGCATGGCTCCCCAAGACATTCAAGGTTCCATCGCTCATGCCACCATGCTGATGCGCTGCAATATCATATCAATACAAGATTGTGACGCCATCGTTGCCGGATTAAATCAGATCAGTGAAGAAATCAAAAGTGGTGAATTTATCTGGTCAATCAAGCAAGAAGATGTACACATGAACATCGAAGCGAGACTGACCAGCTTAATTGGTATCGCAGGAAAACGATTACATACTGGGCGCTCTCGTAATGACCAAGTAGCAACCGACATACGTCTTTATCTACGCAGTGAAATTGGGCATATTAGCCATCAACTAACGCGCTTACAAAACGCCATTCTAAATTTGGCAGAACAGCATACTGACACCATTATGCCGGGATTTACTCATTTGCAAGTAGCCCAACCCATCACTTTCGGCCATCACTTAATGGCTTGGTTTGAAATGTTAGTTCGCGACCAAGATAGACTGCAAGACTGCAGCAAACGCGTCAATATCATGCCTCTGGGTGCTGCAGCTCTCGCAGGTACTAGTTATCCTATTGACCGTCACATAACCGCTGAATTATTGGGATTTAGTCGCCCTTCTGCCAACTCACTCGATTCTGTCAGCGATCGCGACTTTGCCATAGAGTTCGCAGCTGTCGGCAGTTTGATCATGATGCACTTATCACGGTTCTCAGAAGAGCTCATTTTATGGTCTAGCGCTCAATTTGATTTTATCGATATGCCTGACGCTTTCTGTACAGGCTCATCTATCATGCCACAGAAGAAAAACCCTGATGTACCTGAACTAGTCCGTGGCAAGTCAGGCCGAGTCACAGGGCACTTGATGTCATTGTTAATGCTAATGAAAAGCCAGCCCTTAGCCTATAACAAAGATAATCAAGAAGATAAAGAGCCTTTATTTGATACCGCCGACACCTTGATTAACTGCCTACGTGCTTATGCAGATATGATTCCCCATATCAGTGCTAAGAAGCCAAATATGTACAACTCAGCTAAGCGCGGTTTCGCTACCGCAACCGATCTTGCTGATTATCTAGTACGCAAAGGCATGGCTTTTCGTGACGCTCATGAAGTGGTGGGCTTGGCAGTACGCTTAGGCATTAATAGCCAACGTGATTTATCAGAACTTTCATTAATCGAATTACAAGAATTTTCAGCTCTCATCACTGAAGATGTTTTTGAATACCTAACCCTAGAAGGCTCTGTAGCTGCACGTAAGCATATAGGCGGCACAGCACCTGATACTGTAAGGGCAGCTATTCAAACTGCACGACTTTCGATGCCTGTAGCTTAAATCTATTTATAATGTAGGGGCGAATATTGTCGCCCCTACCGGCTTATCTTAAATTGAGCGTTTAAACATCAAACGACAACTTCAGGTTTACGAGCACTATGACAACCTAGCATCCCAGAAAATATGGCTTTTGCTGAAACCTCACAATAGCCCTGCTCTTCTAGTAAGATAGAAAGCTCTTCTGTCGAATAGAAAATTTCCAAGGCGTTAATAAAATATTGGATCAAATTATACGCAGCAGGACTACTACGAAACAGCAAACCCGTACCGCTCAAACAAAGACGCAGATAAGCGTAGTACACTTTTTCAACGACGCGATTACTGGGCCTCAACATATCACAATGGTAAAAATGACCGCCGGGTTTAAGCACGCGATTAATTTCACCAAACATGTGGGCGATTTTTAAGTGGCGCGAAGCAAACTGCAAAGTAACGACATCAAAATGATTGTCTGGAAAAGGCAGGGTGTGAACATCAGCAATCACACTATTGATATGAAAGCCTAACTGCTCAGCACGTTGACGCCCTACTTCCTGCATATCAGTACTACGATCAATTGCACATATCTCCAGCGTAGGTTCACGTTTAAGTAAGGCGATACCAATGGCATTAGTTCCTGCGCAGACATCAAGTACCCGTTGCTTAGGTTGCAACTCGATCATCGACATAAAACAACGCAAGAACCAATTCCAGCAGCCTAAACTAGCCACTTGATTACCACGATCGTAATAAGGTGCAATATTCTTAAAAGCGTCATTCAATTGCTCGGACCAAACCGCGCTAAAAGCAGATTCGCGAACTTGTTCACGCTTAGTCAGTGGTGGTAAAGCCATAGGTATAGATTCCATATAAGTGTGGTTATGTTCTTGGGAAGAATGAGTGAATAACAGAAACTCGTAGGCCGGATAAACAACGCGCATCAGGCACAATGGGTGGATGCGCGTTACTTATCCACCCTACAAAACAGCATAAAATCTCGAAAGCGCGACGGGTTTACAACCCCGTTACTCACGTTTCGAAGTTATCGAAATCTAAACGTTTCGGTCGGGATTGCAAATCCCGACCGGCATAGGGTTATTTCTTAGTCCAACGCGGTAACCACATTTGCGCAAAAGAAGTCGCAAACATCACCATAGCCGCCACACTGTAGCCAATACCACCGACCATGGTAATCCAGGCGCAACTAGGCCAAAATTTAGTTAACCACCAAGAAGCGACATCTAACACTAGGAAAGCAAAAGGAGTCGCTATCAAAATCAGTTTCCAACGCTGATTGAACTCCGCCATGCCGAATATCCACCCGACAAACAAGAAAATAAAGCTAATACCAAATAAATGAATATGTGACACTCGCGTCAAGGTAGCAATACTGGCTCCATGATCAACTTCCGCCAAAGTTGTTGCCACATCTGGCTTGGTAACTTCAGGCAAACCCGACTCAGCGTCATGACACGTTCCGCAGTTTTTTTCAATCAATGGCTTTACTGTGTCCCACTCTGCATAAGGCGCGCCATCGCGCGCCCATTTAATCAAGGTGAAATTAACATCCGCAGGCGCTTTATCTTTCATTTTTCCAGTTAGCGCAGCTTCCAGCTTAGAACCTGAACGATTGCCATAATAACTGTAAACGATGTCATTCATGGACAAGCCCGGCTTACCATCCGCCATGCCATGCGTAAGCATAATTTGCGCGCCTGCCATGCATAAGCCCAAGCCAACGACCAATAAATAACCGGTAAACAATACCCGGTAAGTTAAAGACAGCTTGCCCAAAGTTAAATTATCATTCGGTTCAATCATTTTGTATTCCTAAAAGCTGTAGTTATAAGACAGGGCGACGACATTAACGGCATAACTTTGCATCTGTAAATTTGTCGGCATCAGCGAATTTGGCGTGGTGCCAAACTGCTGTCCGTAATAAAAATAGTCATTGCTATTTAACTTTTGATACATATAAGTCAATGCCACTTTGCCATTTTTATGAACCTTATAATGACCGGTCAATTTTAGACTCATGATTTCGTTCTTGATTGGCGATAAACTTCCGCAAGTCAGCTGGGTACTACTTCCACAAGCAGTCGCAGTAGAATAAGGAACCTGTGTAGAATAACCGGTCGTATCCAATGCATAGGATGCATCCCCTATGACTTCCAATTTTCCATTCAACAAACCACCACGCCGAGTCATCAGACCAACGGTGTTGCTGTTGTCCTCAAGCTGATTATTCCAGACGTTTAGAGGGGCTACTATTTGATTAGGCGAGTAGGCTGCAGTGCCATTTCCAGTAGTACCGCTACTAAGATTTCTCTGCCCATTCTGCCAGTTCCAATAAGCGGAAACCGTACTATTTTCAGCATAGCTATAAGTCGTATCGACATTGACACCGGTCGAACGCCCATTTTGCACACCTAACGTTGCATCATAACTGTCATAGGCATAACGGCCATTCACGCCCACATCCAGTTTTTGAGTTACCTGCCAATTAACACCGGCTTTACCCAAATTTTGAATACGGCTCGCATAGGGATAAGCGACATAACCTGCGTAATTGCCTCCGTTAAGGACAGAGTTACTGTTCTGTCCACCAACGATAGTGTTTGCATAATTTCCCGAATTAGCCAAATAATTGGCAGCGTCGGCGCGACGATCAGCAAAACTGTAACCTGCGTTAAAATTGACAGCCTCAAATGCTTTTAAGCGGTAGGTTAAATCGATTTTATCTTCATTTGTAGAGGGGCTAGCAACACACTCGGCACCACCTACTACACCATTACACCAGCGCTTGATGTTCTCGTGATTATAAGTTAGCGCTACATTTTGTGCCTTGGTCAATCGATAAGCTGCCGACGCTTCATATTGCGCCTTGCTGTTACTATACGGCGTATTGACGCCAGTAAAAGCGGCATTACCAATATTCATGTAATTGTAAGTATTCGAACTGGTGTTGTTATCGCGCTCATTGAATTTAAACCCAGCGGTTAAGGTTAGATCCTTAATACTCTGATTGGTCAGCTTTAAATCTCCGTGCTTGGTTTCCACGACACCGTTTAGCGACGAAGTGGGCAGTCCGCCTGCTTGCATCATATTGTACGGTGTCCCAATGGCTTGCGGTATGAGAGTGGGCGCATAACTGGAATTTTGCGTGTTATAGCCGTAAGAAAAACCGCCCGCAAGCTTTGTGGTCTGTGTAAAATTATAACCGCCCGTCAGGTTCGCTTGGTGCAGGCTATTGCTGGGCGCAGTGCTCATCGTATTGTTGGTGTAACAATTACTGCCAGTACAAGCGCTAGCACCGCTAGCCACTGCACTTTGCCAATTCAGACTATTATAATCATCATGGAATATTGAACCATAATAACCACTGGTGAGATGCCCCTTATCACCCCTCCAGTTTAGAGCCGCATTGACATTATCCGTCTGATAACTGGTGGGATTCATAATCATGTAAATAGCTTCAGCTTTTCCGGTAGATCCACCCAAAAGATTGATGCCACCTTGCGAGCCCGTACCTATGAGCTTGGCACCTGACTGATCCAAATGATTGTAATCAATCTGTGCACTGAATTGATCGCTGAAGGTAAAGGAGGTATTCATAGAGCCATTTTTGCGACTCACATATTCTTTTTCGATCTGAAAATCACTAGCCTTGGTTGCGGAAATTGTCAATGTAGTTGTCGCCTCGACGGTTAAAACTTACGCTACTTTTCTTGCTTGAATATCTATATCTTTCGCATCAGCTTCTTTGGCTTTATCGGGATTAAGATGAA
>QVQF01000096.1 GCA_003584895.1 Methylococcales bacterium | reverse complement strand
AATCACGACACCATTGATCGCCGCCTTAGCGGCCTAGGCGAAACGAGAGACTTGACAGAATGGTTTGCAATTTGGAAAGAAAATAAGGGGCTAGATTAACAAGTAGCAATGGCTTTATTTATAGAAATCCAAGCAAAAATAAAGCTCGTAGGAAATCTATTGTTGGCTGCGACACTGGCGCTGTAAGCCGTCATATTAAGTCTCATCATAAGTCTATACTAAGTATTAGCCGTCCTATGTGAAGTATTCATAAGGCTACGAATACTTCACATAGGACGGCCATAGTTATTATTTAGGTTACGTTAATTTATCACCGCTTTATGTTAAGTTTTAACAAAGCGATGATAACTTATCTCGATACTACACTGAATTTTCTCGGACTTGCTTTAACTCATCGCAAGACTATGCCAAACTTGATCGGAGCTACGTTAACTTGCATAACAACTACACTAACTATTATCGGCCTTGCTGCAAACTTTCGTAGTTCTACTCTGATTGTTTATTGCCCTATGTTTTTAGCGTGTTATCTTACAATGATCGATATTGACACCTAGAATCAAGCGCTTCATTCTGTGGAAATGCTTTTCAACTAATACTCGAAGACAGCCAGTAAAGAGCTTGCCATTAGTCTAGACATCACAGCTATAGGCTTCCTAGCAATGATTGTCGGAATACATAATACATGGCTGCGCAGCCTATATATTCTCAGTTAGTTTGAGTAATAAAACTGCCCGAAGGTAATAACCTAAGATAATCTATAGGTCGATTGTATCGATAAAACCAGGCTTGAATGATCTGCTTATTTTGAAGTTGAACCTCACAGAGTTCACGCATATATTCGGTGGGCTGCAAAAAACTGGGACCGCACTCTTCATAATCGTCTAATTGTAGCAAAATAAAGCCCGCATCATGAAGCTGATAGACCTCGCCTTGCACTAAGTCAGTCTTATTTTTAGAGGGTACAACACCGGGATAGTCATCGATCATATAAAGCTGACCTTGATAATTTGCCGCACCAACAAAGTCAGCGTGCCTAGCCAATAGCTGAAACATCTCGCTGTTAGTGCCTCGTTGCAAAGTGCCATAGACAAATAGGTAGGTATTATTCATATTGGCGTTTTTATGAGTCTCACTGCCCGCGCTGTTGCCCATATTGATATTTGAACTTACGTTTTAACAAACCAGCGGGATCATCAGGGATTCTGTTCAACCATTGCTCATTGGCTTGCTGCTGCTCATCCGTAGGTTGGGTTATTTCTTTAGCCGGTTTTGGCTGTTGTTTGGCGTCAGTTTTTTTGGGTTCGGCTGCTTGCTCAGCCTTATCCGCTTCGGGTTGTTTTTCGGGTTCTTTATTATCAGATGTGCCCTGTTCATCAGCTTGTTGTTGCTGAGATTTCTTCTCTTCGGACTGCTCTGGTTTTTGATCGGAGGCTTTTTGTTGCTCGGATTTATCTGAGGATTCATCCTGTTTTTTTTGCTGATCATCTTTATCAGACTTGTCCTGCTTATCTTCTTTCTTTTGTTGATCCTGCTTTTTTTGCTCCTGCTTTTGTTTTTCCAGAGCTTTTTCTACTAACTCTTTATTATATTTAGCATCGTTGTCGTCAGGATTGAGTGCTAAGGTTTTTTCATAGGCTTTTATAGCCGGCTCCAACTGACCTGATTTCGCTAAAGCATTACCTTGATTATATAAAACATTGGCATTTTTCTCGTCAGGCTTGGGAGTTAGGCTCTCCAGTGCTTTATCATAAGCACCCGCTTTATAGTTAGCAGCGGCTTTCCAAGCGGGATTCTCAAATAAGCTCGCAGCCTGCTCAAATTGATTATTCTTATAAGCCTGCGCTGCCTGTTGATCTTTGTTCTGCCATAAATCTTGCCATTCAACAGCGTAACTGTTTTTAGGCAAGGGCAATAACAGTACTAGACCGATAGTTAACAAACCTTTTCTAAAGTTTAAGGCTGCCAGCGGTAACACTAGCAATAACAACCACGGTCCTTTATCTTCCCACTGATCTAGCAGTAGATTTTTATTCTCTTTGCCTTGCTGTTTTATCGGTTGCTCTAGTGATGATAACAAGGCGAGTATGTCGCTATCATCGGTACTGATGGTTTGATATATACCATTGCCTTGCTGAGCCAGTTTTGCCAAGTCAGTCGCATTTAGTTTAGGAATAACAATAGAGCCACTTTCATCTTTTAAAAAACCGCCTTCGGGGACTGCTATGGGCGCACCCTCAGTAGTGCCTACACCCAAAATTGATAAGCTGTAATTTTCCAATTCAGTTACCGCTCCTTTTGTTTTATCAACATCAACGCCATCAGTCACTAATAATATCTGGCCTTTTTGCAGACCGGCCTGTTTAAACAAGTCCACGGATTTTTTCAGTACCAGCCCAGCATCATTGCCCTCACTGGGCATAATGTCGGTAGTCAGCGCCGTTAACTGACTGCCTATGGTTTCTGTATCATCTGTTAAGGGTGTTACAGTAAAGGCAGCCCCAGAATAAACCAATAAGGCCGTCTGGCCGTCTTTGCGGCGTTTTAAAATATCGGCGATTTTATAGCGCGCACGTATCAAGCGACTGGGTTTGATATCTTCAGCATTCATAGAGCGCGACAAGTCTAAAGCAATCACTAAGGCTGATTCATTTCTAAAAACCGGCGATGGTATGCGCTGCCAACTAGGTCCTGATAAAGCAATAATAACTAAAAAGGCAGATATAGCCCCAGAAGTCAGGGCCCATCGACTATTCTGACTGGCCTTTTCTTGCAATAAATAAGGTAATAAGTCTGCATCACATACCGCTGACCAGTTGCCGCGACTCAGTTTATTTCTCAGCATTAACACGATGATGACTAAATAGGGAAACATCGCCAACAACCAAGTCGGTCTAATGAAATGAAACTCAGCAAAATTCATGACAACCTCAAGCGTGATAAACAGATAACAGCCATTAGCCCCAATGCCAATGATAACGGCCAGATATACAATTCACTACGTGGCCTGAAGTATTGTTTGTCTTTTTCTACCGGCTCAAGTTTGTCCAGTAACATATAGATATTATTAAGCTCATCGGCATTTCTGGCTCGAAAATAACGACCACCGGTACTTTCAGCAATTTTGACTAAGGTGTTTTCATCTAGGTCACGCGAGGGATTTACTTTGCGGTTACCGAACAAACTACGCACGATCATTTCATCAGCACCTATGCCGATGGTATATATTTTTAGATGGCTAGCTGCCGCGAGCTCTGCCGCTTTTAAGGGTGCAATTTCACCTGCAGTATTAGCGCCATCAGTCATCAAGATCAACACGCGACTATTGGCGGCTTGGTTTTTTAGGCGTTTAACTGCTAAGCCGATGGCATCACCTATGGCGGTATTCTCACCAGCAAGGCCGATCACTGATTCATTCAATAAGGTCAATACAGTTTTTCTGTCAAAGGTGAGCGGTGTTTGCAGATAAGCTTGAGTACCAAATAGAATTAAGCCTATACGGTCACCTACCCTGCGATTAATAAAATCACCAGCCACCCATTTGCTAGCCGTCAATCTATCGACCGGCTTATTGTTAATCATGAAATCTTGCTCTTCCATACTGCCCGACAAATCCACTGCCAGCATTAAATCTCGACCACTCACAGCTTGTTCTATGGGTTCACCCAACCATTGTGGCCTTGTGCAGGCCAGTACTAATAATAACCATGCTACAGCCGCTAGTAATAAAGGCCATTGTTTGGCTTGTGAACTAGACATCGTTTGACCTACAGAAAAATCAGCTAAAAACGGGACTTTTAAGGCCGCCTGCTCTACTGGATGCTGAGCGGGCAGCAACCAGCGTATCAATAAAGGTAAAGGCAAGAGAGTTAACAGCCAAGGCCATGCAAAATGAATCATAATGTTTGTCTTTTCTTGGCGGGTTTAGTTTGAGCTTTAAGCCAATCTTCACAAAGATTGATCAGTACATTTATTTCTTCAGCGCTAGCCGCCGTATTTCGATAAGGTGCAGTGATTAGTAATTGGCCGCCGCCTTGGGAAAACGGTGCTCCTATTAAAGACTGATCGAGAAACGCTAACCATGAGTGACCGGTTAAGCTCGCAACTTCGGTTCTGGGTGCAAGGCTTACAGCGACACGGCGCAATAGTATAGACAGCTCACGTAGCTTTTGAGTGTTATCTAACTCGGCATTAAGCTTAATAGCAGACAAGGCGTTTTTAGCGGTTTTTAGCGCCGTTTTACGGGTTAGTCGTTTATATAGCCAATATGAAAACACTATTAGTATTGGAATTAACAAGGCCAGCAACCACCAACCGATAGCTGGGGGCCACCAACTAATCGCGTCGGGTAGATGTATATCTTTAAGAGGAAGCTCAGTTTCTTGCATTTTATTCAGTTAATAACAGCATGGTAAGGATAAGGTCCGTCGATCTTTCAATAAGCATCATCTTAAACATTGCACAGGGTCTTCCTGCGTACTACATTGAATGAACGCTAAACCTCTTTTTTTAGCCAAAGATTCTAAGCGTTGCTGGCGTTCCGCAAAGCGCTGATGATATTCAGACAAGCCCTTTTGATCACCGGCATCGACCACCACATCACTAAGTTCATCGGTGAATCTAAAGCGACCTTTAACCGGCAAACTACTTTCTAAAGGATCATAAATAAAAATCAGTACCACTTCGCAATGTCGCGACAGCTTGGCTATATGGGTTTCAGACTCATCATTGATGCCACGAAAATCACTAACGATATAAACCAGACTGCCAGGACGCGTATGTTGGTTTAATCTTGCTAATACCTGAGACAAGGTAAAATGCTTATCTGCTGATTTTTGAGGCTTAACCAAAGCATTTAAAAATCGCAGCACAGCATGCCTGCCGTTTTGTGGCTTTAATTCATAGCAGTCATGCTCAGAGAATAACTGACCACCTATCCTATCGCCATGATGTTCAGCCGCCCACGCTAATAAGCCTGCTAACTTCGCTGCCAGCACCGATTTAAAGACACCGCGTGTAGCAAAGTGCATGGTCAAACGATCGTCTACAGAAATAAACACGGGGCGTTCGCGTTCTTCTCTAAAGACTTTGGTATAGGTTTTGCCAGTACGCGCGGTAACCCGCCAGTCTATACTACGTATGTCATCACCCGGCTGATAAAGTCTGGCTTCATCAAACTCCATACCTCGGCCTTTAAAGCGCGACATATATGCGCCACTTTGTTGAGCTCGGTTTTTACTGTGCTGTAAATTTAAGGTACTCGCTGGTTTCGCCAAATCGATCAACGTTTTTAACGATACCGAAACTAGGTCTTTAGCAAAATCAGTAACTTTACTAGCTAACATCAAGGTACGGCAATCCTAGCGATCAGTTCTTTAATAAAGTGATCAGTGGTAATGCCTTCGGCTTCTGCCTCGTAAGACAAAATTAAGCGATGACGTAAGACATCGTAAGCCATGTCCTGAATATCTTCTGGGCCGACAAAATCCCGTTGTGACAACCACGCTTTGGCTCTGGAACAACGATCTAAGGCGATGCTGGCTCTAGGACTCGCTCCATATTGCAGCCAAGCCGCTAGATCTGAACCATAAGCAGCAGGATTGCGGGTTGCCAGTATAATTTGCAATAAATAATCTTCTAGGCTTTCAGCCATGTAGATATCCAGCACTTGATTACGTGCCTCAAACAAGGTGCTTTGACTAATCGGTTCAAATTTATCTAGTTTTATTGATGATTCTGAACGCGCTTCTCTGCGCGCCAAATGCAAGATACTTTTTTCATGCTCTGCTTTGGGATAATCGACTTTTACATGCAATAAAAATCGATCCAACTGCGCTTCTGGTAAGGGATAAGTGCCTTCCTGTTCGATAGGATTTTGCGTGGCCATCACCATAAACAATTGCGGCAAGGGATAAGTAGCCTGACCGACGGTAATTTGTCGCTCTGCCATCGCTTCCAGCAATGCCGCCTGCACTTTTGCAGGTGAGCGGTTAATTTCATCCGCTAAAATTAAATTATGAAATAACGGGCCTTTTTGAAATTCAAAGGTGCCTTGTTGGGGACGATAAATTTCAGTACCGGTTAAATCAGCAGGTAATAAATCTGGCGTGAATTGTACCCGATGAAAATCGCCTTTTATGCCTTTGCTTAAGACATTAATCGCTCTAGTTTTGGCAAGACCAGGAGCCCCTTCAACCAAAATATGACCATCCGCTAATAAACCAATCAGCATTCTTTCGACCAGAACATCCTGACCAATAATTTCCTGATTAATGTAATTTTTTAATTTAAGCAACTGCGCTTGGGTACTTTCTTTAGTGCTATTTTCTGCTGTCATAGGTAAGTTTATGTTTAAATTCAAAGTTAGCTATCTGTGTAGTTGGAGTAAAACTGCTTCAGCTGTTTTACAAGGCAATAGCTGAAGTTGTTGCACTCCATGCTTTCATACTGTATTCGCGTTACCTAAATTAATGGCCGTGACATACTCGTTACTCACCAGCCCGAACATCAAATTCTATTTTCCAACGTCCACCATCTTTTTGTGACACTGCCTGTAATTCCAGTGTGCCAACTTCGGTGACCGCAGCACAAAGATGTACAGGTACGACTTCACCGGCTCTACGACCTTCTACGGGTAAAGTAATTTCGACTTCTGCAAGCTCAGATAACTCGTCATCCAACCAATAGTCCAATCGTGTACCTACAGTATCTTCTCGACGAATAGTAGACGCGAAAAAGCGAAACCTTACTGGTTCACCAATGACTAAACCAAACTCATCATCTGGCAATTCTTCGCTAGTGCCCTCTTCCATACCAAAAGGTGCAATACACAAGGCTTCAATTTCAGGTTGTAACCCAGGAACCGCAGGCCTTGAACTTTCAATGCCTACATAATAGGCTGCTGCCGTACCGCCTTTAATTCGAACGCCTTTACCTTTACGTACATAACCGTAATATGCAGCACCCTTGGCAACCGCTAAATCTAAATCAGCTCCGGCTAATAATCTCGCTACCGGTGCTTGCTCGGCGGCTAACCACGTATTTAATACCGTCATTAAGCGCTCAGCTAGCGCATCGGCTTTTAAGACGCCACCATTAAACAACACCGCAGTAGGATGTAGGAAACTTGCATGTGCTGGTAAAGCTATATCAGTAAGATCATCGGTAGCATTTTGTTGTTTGGCTAAAAAAGCGGCCAAATGACGAGTGATAGCCGCATCTTGTGCATAAGGTAAACCGGCGGCTCTTAATCCAGTCCGCGTCCGACTAATCGGCCTATCGCTAGCCGCTACTTTAGGTAGAAAGCCTTCAACCAGAACATTATTAACTTCTTCGCGTGTCAATTCGGTACGCAAATTACCCGATAACAACGAAGAACCGCGATTTGCCACGACCATAGGCATGCTATCTAGGGTAGTCGTAGTCAATAATTTTTCTTTAGCTACGCGACAACTCTGCGTTAAGGCTTGCACTTGCCAAGGTTCTAAGCGTTTACCCTCTTTTTCTAGCTTTGCTTTAACGGTATAAGCTAAAGCCAAATCCATATTGTCACCACCCAGTAAGATATGATCCCCTACTGCAACCCGAGTAAATTCTAAATTACCCTTGTCTTCAGTGACGGCAATTAAGGATAAATCCGTCGTTCCACCGCCGATATCAACGACTAAAATAATATCGCCGCATCGTGTCTGTTTACGCCAATCACCTTGGCTTTTTTCTATCCAGCTATATAAAGCTGCCTGAGGTTCTTCCAATAATATGGCTTGCCCTAGCCCCACGGCACGAGCTGATTCTACCGTAAGTTCGCGTGCAGCGGGATCAAAAGAGGCCGGTACAGTAATCACCAAA
The DNA here is from genome assembly GCA_003584895.1 of Methylococcales bacterium. Lineage (GTDB taxonomy): Bacteria > Pseudomonadota > Gammaproteobacteria > Methylococcales > Methylomonadaceae > Methylobacter_C. The sequence continues at coordinate 7,489 of QVQF01000096.1, read as the reverse complement.
TCTTGCTGCGCTAAGGGTGCATTAGGAAATTGACTTAGCCATGTATCACAAAGATGCTGTAGATAAGCGGTCGTTGCCTGGAACGGTGAAACTCGCTCAACTTCTTCAGGGGCATCCGGCGGCAATATCGGTGCTTTACAATCGACATCAGCATGACATAACCAGCTTTTTGCACTAGACACTAAACGTATCGGGGTTTTACTCCCTAAATTACGAGCTATTTCACCGACCAAATACTCTGGCTTTGCAATCCAAGGCAATGACGTTGAACCTGCCGCAAGTTCGGATTCATGTGCTTGATACAAAAAAGATGGTAACTGATAACTTTCTTCAACAACACCCGGTGAAGTTAACTGAGGTATAGCCAGTACTTGCTGAACATATTCACCCTCGTCAATATCAGTAATATCTACGTAAGATAAAACACAATGAGTTGTCCCTAAATCAATACCCACTGAATAATGCCTGACATCAGTAGTACTAGCTATAAGGTCTTGAGCTATCTCAGCTAGAGTATTTTCAGGATCAGTAATATCAGCTGTAACAACATCTTGCGCAGCCATAGCAGATAATTTATCTGCATTAAAAGACTCTAAACTATCTGGCTTATTTTTTATGTGATCAAACAAACTCACAGTTCAACCTCAGCAGCCGCTAAAATAGTCGCATCATGCCCTTGAGTAAGCTTGGGTAAGCGAATGTTAGTAACCTGCCAGCCCTTGTGAATTAAGGTGCCAGTAAAAGGTGCAGCGCCAGTAATGTTACCTGTTAAACGCACAGCTCCCGCATCAAAGCCCTGAGGTATGGTTACTTTACTGCCTTCTTGCTCGTTACGAATAGCGGCTAAAGTAAAGTGTTCGTTAATTGCTTTGTTACAACCTTCATGAACCACGCGTGCAGCAATCCCAATATCAGCGTCACTGTAACTAGTCACATCTTCTTTTATAAAATCGATAAAACGCGCTTCTTTTTGCAATAAACTTAATAATTGCAAAGCCGCATCAGGTGTCGCTTCTTTTAAGATCACGGGTTCTGGCGCTGGCGCATGAACCAACTTTTCAACTTCGATAATTTTCTCGACAATCTTTATTACAGGTTCCGCTGAAACTGGTGCAGACGTTGATAATACTGACTTACGCCTACAACGCATCATGCTAATAACCATGACTATCAGCAAGCTAATTAACATTAAGGTTAATAAAGCCACTGTGCCGGCAAGACAAACATGCCATAAATCAAAAGTGGTTGGTTTTAAAGATAGATCGATTCCATAAGTCATATTCATTAAGAGGCTCTTTTTATTATTTTTATTGGCCAGAGGCTTTACGCGAGGCAGCAGAAAACATCATGCCTTGTAAGACTTCACGGGTAGTTTGCATGCGCATTTGTTTTAAATGTCGATCGGCAATGACTTCAGGCACTTCTGCCTTGGTATAAACCTCTCGCATCTTAGCTAAAATAGTTTCGCATTGTTTCATAATGGCATCAGTGGCATTACGGGTATCTATTTGCTGATAACCTGACTTTTGCATTTCATCGCTGACACACTTTTTATAATCATACTTAGCTGTTTGAATTTTTTCGATGATGGCATCCGAAAGACTGGTATTTTGCCATTCATTTTTAGCATCATCGGCAAAGGCTGAACTAGCAGTCAAACAAAGGACTAACAATAAATATTTATTCATGTTCTCTCTTAAGATAATGATTAATTCTTTAATGGAGTGATTTTACGCGAAGTGCTTAAAATTTAATAATGTAGAGACGCTATTAATTGCGCCTCTACATTAAGATGAGTATTAGCGTTGGTTTTGTAAAGCAGCAATACGTTCTTCTAAAGGCGGATGACTCATAAATAAGCCCCCCATGCCTCCACCATTAATACCAAAAGCGGCTAGATGTCCGGGTAAGTCTTGCTCTTCTTGTCCACGTTGCAATGCACGCAGCGCGCCTATCATTTTGTCACGTCCCGCTAATTTTGCACCACCGGCATCGGCTTTAAACTCTCTATAACGAGAAAACCACATGACTAACATCGAGGCCAAAAAGCCTAAAACAATCTGTGCCGCCATTTGGGTAATATAATATCCCATACCCTGCCCTCGTTCATTTTGCAGAATAACTCGATCAACCACATGACCGATAATAGTCGCAAAAAAGTAGACAAAAGTGTTTACCACGCCTTGCATTAAAGCCATAGTAACCATATCACCATTTGCTACATGCGTTATTTCATGGCCGATAACCGCTTCTACTTCATCTGCATTCATGTTTTGTAATAATCCAATACTAACCGCCACTAAGGCACTATTTTTATTCATGCCTGTAGCAAATGCATTCACTTCTGGAGTCTGAAATATACCTACTTCAGGCATATCAATACCTGCTAACCGCGCCTGTTTTGCAACGATATCCAGCAGCCAACCTTCAGTCTGATTTTGTGCTTGCGTAATAACCTGAACGCCCATAGATTGTTTGGCTGACCATTTAGACATTGCCAAAGAAATAACGGACCCTGTCATACCGATGATGGCTGACATCACTAATAAAGCATTAAGATTGAGATCAACGCCTTGAGCATCTAAAACACTACCTAGCCCTAGAACATTAAAGATAATAGTGATAGCGGCCATGATGGCAACATTGGTCGCTAGAAAAAGAAATATTCGCATCATGATGATAACCTCAGTTAAGTATAAGTTCGTTCTGTTATGGGGATTAAATAACACATTCCAACCCGCATAAGAATGATAATATAAGTAAAAGTTTACTTCAAAGGTCATCATCATGATTTTTTTTAAAACCACGTTACTTTCCTCCCTGTTTTTTATCACCAATTTAAGCTTTGCAAACGCCAATACGCCTCAAGAGGTATTAAAGCAACTGCATTTACCCGCCGGTTTTTCCATCTCAATTTATGCTGACAATGTTCCTAATGCTCGCAGCTTAGCCATAGGCGATAATGGCATTGTATTTGTCGGCAGCGGGCGTGAAGGCAAAGTTTATGCCTTACAAGATAAAGATCAGGACGGTATCGCCGAACAACGCTACATTATTGCTGAAAATTTGACTATGCCCAATGGCGTAGCCTACAAAAATGATAGTCTTTATGTTGCTGAAATTAGTCGCATCATTCGCTTTGACCATATTACTCAGCAACTCGCTCACCCACTCAAGCCAGTTGTAGTCTTTGACCAATTCCCAACAGACACCCATCATGGCTGGAAATATCTGCGCTTTGGCCCTGATAACAAGCTCTACAGCGCCGTTGGTGCACCCTGCAACATTTGTAAACCCGACAAAGACATCTACGCCTCTTTAGTTCGTCTTAATGCCGATGGTAGTCAATTTGAAATCATCGCTCATGGTATTAGGAACACGGTCGGTTTTGATTGGCAACCAAACACGCAAGCCTTATTTTTTACCGATAACGGTCGTGATTATTTAGGCGATGATAGCCCACCAGACGAACTCAACCATTGGTCTACTAAAGGCGATCATTTCGGCTATCCCTACTGCCATGGTGGTGACATATCCGACCCTGAATTCGGAGCCGATAAAAAATGCAAAGACTTTACCCCGCCCGCTTGGAAATTTAAAGCCCATATCGCACCTTTAGGCCTACGCTTTTATCAAGGCCAACAGTTTCCTGCAGAATATAAAAATCAGTTATTTGTCGCGCAACATGGTTCTTGGAATCGTACCGAACCTCAAGGTTATCGTGTGGTTTTAGTTAAATTCAACCACGGACAAGCTATTTCAGAGCAAGATTTTATCAGCGGCTGGCTTAACAAAGACGGCGAGATATTGGGACGTCCTGTAGACATTTTAACCCTAGCTAACGGCAACCTATTAATTAGTGATGACAAGTTAGGCGTTATCTATAAAGTATCTTATCAAGGTAAACCATGAGCAAACTATTTGAAATCCTAGACAAAGAAATTCTTTATAACGGCTTTTTCCGGATGGAAAAATATCGCTTAAAGCATACACTCTATGCGGGTGGCTGGAGCGCAGAAATTAGCCGTGAATTATTTGTGCGAGGAAGTTGTGTAGCAGTTTTACTCTATGATCCGCATACCGACCAGGTGGTATTAATCGAGCAATTTAGGGCAGGCGCTATTTTGCAACCTGATAGAGCTTGGCTAGTCGAAATTGTTGCCGGAGCCATTGAAGAAGGTGAAACCGCTGTAGAAGTCGCATACCGTGAATCTATGGAAGAAGCGGGTTGTGAAATCCAAGAATTAATGGTCATTAACGAGTTTTACACCACTCCCGGAGGCGCATCCGAACGCATTACCCTGTTTTGCGGCAAAATTGATAGCACCCAAGTAGGTGGCATACATGGCTTAGACCATGAAGATGAAGATATTTTAGTACGAGCCGTAGACTTTAAAGACGCCTATGTAATGTTAGAAAATAATGAAATCGAATCAGCGATTCCGATTATTGCTTTACAGTGGCTGGCATTAAATAAAGATAAACTTCAGAAGCAGTGGTTAAGCTAAAAAACTCATGAACACATTATCTGCAGACATTAATAACTCGTTTTCTCTAATCTCTATTTATAGGGTTTTTAAGATGAACAGCACAGTTATAGGCTTTTTATTACTAGCAATCCTAAGCTTACTTTCCGGTTGCGCCACCTCACCCGACATCAAACCCAGCACACAAATATCACCCGCAACACATCTTGCCCTTAGCCTTCAAGGCACACCGTATCGTTATGGAAAAGCCTCGCCAGAAGAAGGTTTTGATTGCAGTGGTTTTGTTAAATATGTATATGAGAAACAAGGCATCAACTTACCGCGCACCGTAAAGGATATGGCGACTTATTTACCGCAAATTCCAAAGGATGACATTATTTCTGGCGACTTAGTGTTTTTCAATACCGATGAGCAATCGTTTTCTCATGTTGGCATATACATCAACAATGATAAATTTATCCACGCGCCTAGTCAAAAGACCGGCAAAGTACTAGTATCCAGCCTTAATAACCAATATTGGCAGAAGCATTATATCGGTGCGCGTAGACCTAGGAAGCATTAGAACCATTGTTCATTTATAGCTGTTAATATTTTGAAATTTGTTTCTATAAACGTTGTTTAAACCTTAATTCTGGAGCGACACTTTCTATCCAATACCTATTAATCTGACCTAATAACAGTCGATTATCGTGCATATCGTCTATAACTTTTAGAGCCGCAGTATAAGAACTGCAGGAAATAGGCCCACCAATACTCCCATCCTGGCATTGCCATTTAATATGCACTGGGATATTAAGATCCGTCACTCATTACCCCATTAATAGTTATAACCTGAAGAATCACTCCTCCTGCATCGCTGTCTTAAAACGGGCAACGGCACCCAAGAGACCGACTACGAAGAAAGCCGTGCCTACAAGAGTGAAACGCAAGTTCGGCTCTTGAATAGTCAAGTCATCGGTTGCATAAAGCATAAAGATGACAGCAACGCCTCCCCAGCCAAGAAAACGCAATATCGCAGTCATCATTAGTTTACCTAAAGCCTCCGATTCGCTTACTGGCGTATCCATTCGATAGGCCACAAAACCACAGACCAACGCGGGCAAGATACCCCATCGTATATGCTGTATAAAACTGTCCAGAAAATTAAAATAATCTCTTTGGTAGAACGTTAACTCGAGAATCAAAGTCGATACTGACGTACTGACGATAAATCCCGTGACCATCATTGCCATATAAAAGCCATAGTATCGATCGGACTGTTCACGCTGATGCCTAAAGGCAACTGTTCGTAAAACAAAGACTAGCGCTATAGGCAGTATATAAATAGCAATAGCATAAGCGATCCAACGCAACGTCGTGTAATCAAAGTGCGCTAGTGGCTTATCGGGGAATAAAAAAGCATTATGGAGTGAAACCGAAAGTTCTCGACCTAAGATGACGCCAATAGCGGTGGTAGCGGTAAAAAGTAGAACATATTTATAAGTGTATTTCAAACGAGCTTCATGGACGCGACCACCTAGCTGTTTCACAGTATCCCATATCTCATTTTCGCTTGCGCTTCCGAACACCACCAAAGAAGCAAGTAAGCGACAATGCAAGCCAGTAAGTTGATCAAGTTCCTTAATCAGGTTAATGGTCTTGGTATAGTGAGGCTCAGCCTCTTTCCAAACAGCCACTTTTTCCGACATCGCATTGTAAGAGATACAGATTTCTCCCCATTTTAAAGAGGGTTCGCTAAATAAACGACGAAAAGACGATTGCTTGGAGTAGCTCAGTATCTGTTCGAAAAGTAGGCAGTTTTTAGCCCATTTATACTCAACTGTAGCACTGGATTTTTCGAAATCACCGAAGTCGATACTAGATACCAGCAAGCGATCTGCGATTTGTGTTTTTAGTCTATCATCTGCTGCGAACAATCTCGATGTCACTAAAGCGTTATAAACCTCTACCGCCTTAGTCGGAATGGCGAAAGCGTCATGGATACTGTCCCGTAATATCAATAAAGGATTAAACCGACTTTCCCAAGCGATAAAAAACAAAAACAACCCGACGGCAATCAAGGGTATGATCGTGTTTCCATCCAAGCCATTAATTAGACTCACTAACTCCCCTGACCTCAGGCTTTTTACAAGGTGCGTGATCAGCGGCTCTAAGGGCAGCCAAATCCACGTCAGTAAGCCATAAAGTAACGCCATCAACGTGCAATAGGATGCAAGACCTATCCAGTAAGTGCTTCTACGGACAAAATATTCAGGTAGTGTCGGTTCATCACCTAACTGTATGCGGCGTTTTTGGAAGGATTGATAAGCCAGAAAGTATACGGCCCCAGTTCCAAGAATCTGCACAGCAAAGTTAATTAAGAATTCGATAGTCATCGTGCCGTTGCTCCTAGGTATTTCTTACAAGGTTTCGAGTTTAGATAAAAGCCAAGTCAAATCAGCTCATCGCCAGCCATAGGCTCTACATCGGGACTAGCGTTAAGCCAAGTGTCAAAAGCATTAAGTTCACCTCGAGACTGCCGCTCACGAAAATAGGCCTCGGTCTTCAATGCGGAAACCTTTTCGGCAATGGCCATAACAAAAAACTGATTCATTGATACATGATCTTCTTCTGCCACCTTACGGACATAAGTAAAGAGAGATTCGGGAACGCGAAGCGCATAGTTGGTCATCAGGTTTTCTCCTTCTGCAGGAGGCGCAAAAAAGCGCCTGGGGTCAACACCGGTAGTCGGAAATGACTAGCAGGTATAAAATCAGCAATATTTAAAGTGATAAGCATTTCAGCACGGCCATTTAATGCCGTTTCAAGCACCATCTCGTCAGCTGGATCACGTAATTGTGGTCGCCAAAGGTAATGCAAATTTACGGGTTCAATAAACAATGATAATGCGTCAAGAAATGCATCAGTACTTGCAGTAGTTCGTTCACTGACAGCCAATTGCTCAGGTCGCTTTAGTACTGCTTCATATTCCAGCATCAGTGGCACAGATGCCAACGCTTTAA
>QVQF01000097.1 GCA_003584895.1 Methylococcales bacterium | reverse complement strand
CTACCAATTCAATAAGCTCTTCGTCATCAACCATGTCGGCTTTGTTTAAAAACACAACAATATAAGGTACGCCAACCTGTCTTGATAATAGAATGTGCTCTCTGGTTTGAGGCATTGGGCCATCAGCAGCAGAACATACCAGAATAGCGCCATCCATTTGCGCGGCACCGGTAATCATATTCTTTACATAATCAGCATGGCCTGGGCAATCAACGTGTGCGTAATGACGTACTGCAGATTCGTACTCAACATGAGAAGTCGCTATGGTAATACCACGAGCGCGCTCTTCAGGTGCGTTATCAATTTGATCAAATGCTTTAACTGCACCACCGTGTAATTTTGCCATTACCGTGGTTAATGCTGCTGTTAGAGTTGTCTTACCATGATCAACGTGACCTATGGTCCCTACGTTTACATGCGGCTTACTGCGTGAAAATTTTTCTTTGGCCATGATTCAATACCTTGTGTTATTCAATTTTATGAAGATTTATTAATAATAGCACCAGCTACATGAGCAGGCGTTTCATTGTATTTTTCAAACTGCATACTATATGTTGCACGCCCCTGAGTAGCTGATCGTAAATCAGTAGCATAACCAAACATCTCTGACAACGGAACTTCGCAACTTACTGCTTTACCTGACATAGAATCTTCCATTCCTTGAATAATTCCTCGCCGCCTATTAATATCACCAACGACAACACCCATATATTCCTCAGGCGTTGCAACCTCAACTTTCATTATAGGCTCCAATAATATTGGCCTTGCTTTTTTAACACCCTCCCTAAAACAAATTGATCCAGCAGCTTGAAAAGCTAATTCGCTTGAGTCAACTTCATGAAATGACCCATCAAATATCGAAACTTTTACATCAACTATTGGATAGCCGGCTAGGATACCACTTTTTAACTGCTCTTGTATTCCTTTATCAACAGCAGGGATGTATTCTTTTGGAATAACACCACTCATAACCTCATCTACAAAAAGATATCCGGCCCCTTGTTCTTGTGGTTCTATCCTTAACCAAACATGGGCATATTGCCCACGGCCTCCTGCCTGCCTTACAAATTTAATTTCATGCTCTATTTTATCAAGGACAGTTTCTCTATATGAAACCTGAGGAGCCCCTACACGAGCATCAACACTAAACTCCCTTTTCATCCGATCAATTATTATTTCAAGATGAAGCTCACCCATACCTGAAATTATAATCTGCCCAGACTCTCCATCAACACTAACTCGAAACGAAGGATCTTCTTGGGCCAATTTAGCTAGAGCCACACCCATTTTATCCTGATCTGCTTTAGTTTTTGGCTCAACTGCAACAGAAATAACTGGCTCAGGAAAAGTCATGCGCTCTAGCACAATAACCGAATCCAGCGAACACAAAGTATCTCCAGTTGTAATATCTTTCAACCCAATTACAGCTGCTATATCTCCAGCATATACACGCTTAATATCTTCCCTACTATTAGCATGCATCTGAACTATTCGGGCAATACGCTCTTTTTTCTTTTTAATAGAGTTATAAACAGAATCCCCTACAGAGAGACTGCCAGAATAAACTCTAAAAAAAGCCAAAGTACCAACAAATGGATCAGTTGCTATTTTAAAAATCAAAGAAGAAAATGATTCATCATCAGTTGCTAAACGCTTGGTTACAGCCTGATCAACTTCATTTACACCTAAAACTGAACCAATATCTAATGGCGATGGCAAAAACTCAACTACCGCATCAAGAAGAGACTGAACACCTTTATTCTTAAATGCAGATCCACAAAATGTAGGAACAACTTTATTAGCAATAGTTTGTATACGTATACCTTTAACTATTTCCTCGTCCGTAAGACTACCTGTCAATAGATACTTATCCATTAACTCATCAGTAGCTTCGGCAGCCGCTTCAATTATTTTCTCTCTGTAGTTTATACAGGAAACTAAAATATCGGCCGGAATATCTTTTTCTTCTATCGAAAGACCTAAACTCTGCTCATCCCAATAGATTGCTTTCATCTTAATAAGATCTACAAGACCTAAAAATCCATCTTCTGCACCTATTGGCAACTGCATTGGCAAAGGACAGGATTCCAACCTCAATCCGATTTGACCAATTACCTTATAAAAATCTGCACCTACTCGATCCATTTTGTTAATAAATATCAATCGAGGGACTTGATACTTATTTGCCTGCCGCCAAACAGTTTCAGATTGTGGCTCAACACCACCAACAGCGCAAAAAACCGCGCAAGCACCGTCTAGAATCCTTAACGAACGTTCAACTTCAATTGTAAAATCAACATGCCCAGGCGTATCTATAATATTAATTCTATGTTCTGGGAATTGACTTTTCATTCCAGACCAAAAGCAAGTGGTAGCAGCGGAAGTTATTGTTATTCCACGCTCTTGCTCTTGCTCCATCCAATCCATAGTTGCAGAGCCATCATGAACCTCACCAATCCTATGCGATACACCTGTATAATATAGAATTCGTTCTGTTGTAGTTGTCTTTCCTGCATCAATGTGCGCCATGATACCGATATTTCGGTACCGTTCTATTGAAGTCTTACGCACTATTAACTATCTAACATATTATAAAATTACCAGCGATAATGAGAAAAAGCTTTATTAGCTTCAGCCATTCTGTGAGTGTCTTCACGCTTTTTAGCGGCAGATCCTCTACTTTCAAAGGCATCCATCAACTCACCAGCCAATTTTGACGACATGTTTCTTTCGTTTCTTTTACGTGAAGCATCGATTAACCATCGCATAGCAAGCGCCATACGTCTTGAAGGCCTTACTTCTACAGGAACCTGATACGTTGCACCGCCTACACGCCTAGACTTAACTTCAACTCTAGGCTGAACATTTTCCAAAGCTTTAGACAAAACTTCCAAGGGCTCAGCATGACCCTTTTCTTCAATCACTTTTAAGGCGCCATAGACGATCCCCTCAGCAATTGATTTCTTGCCACTTTCCATAATCATATTCATAAATTTGGTCAGCATGATACTTCCAAACCTTGGATCAGGAATTATTTCTCTTTTTGTAGCAACTCTTCTTCTAGACATTTCTCACCAACTCAGCATTAACTTTTAGGTCGTTTCGTTCCATACTTGGAGCGACCACACTTACGATTACTTACACCTGAAGCATCTAAACTACCACGAACAACATGATATCTTACACCAGGTAAATCTTTAACACGCCCACCTCTTATAAGAACCACCGAATGCTCTTGAAGATTGTGGCCTTCGCCGCCGATATAACTACTTACTTCAGCGCCATTTGTCAAACGAACTCTAGCAACCTTACGTAAAGCAGAGTTTGGTTTCTTTGGCGTAGTTGTATAAACCCGAGTACACACACCTCTACGCTGAGGACAAGCCTCTAACGCAGGAACATTGCTTTTCTCTACTTTTTTAGCGCGAGGCTTACGAACTAATTGGTTGATCGTGGCCATACCTTTGTTTACTCCAATATTCTATTTAACTAACAGTTAATTATTAAGTCAGACACACTTAATCCAGCCCCTGACTCAATATTTTATAAGCTGTATTTAGTACAATGACTTATGTCAGCAGAGTATAATACTTACTATTATCAACAATGTCCAGTTGATTTTGTTTTAATATTATCCAATCTAAATACTTAACGCTTGCTTTAGAGCTTCCTCAACATCGATTACATCAAGAGCCGTTACTACCTCTTCAACTTCTGCTGTTTTATATTGAGTAAGTCTATTTTTTCTATTTTCATGATATGCCAATCCCGTACCTGCAGGTATTAATCTACCAACAATTACGTTCTCTTTTAATCCCATAAGACTATCACTTAATCCTCTAACAGCAGCATCAGTTAAAACTCGCGTTGTTTCTTGAAATGAAGCAGCACTTATAAATGACTCTGTTGCCAATGAAGCCTTTGTAATACCTAAAAGGATTGACTCATAACTAGCAGGTATCTTGCCTTCAGACTCTATTCTTTCATTTTCGAATCGCATAGCGGCACGCTCAACTTGCTCTCCTTTTATGAATGCAGTATCGCCCGAAGCCGTAATTTCAACTTTTCTAAGCATTTGACGAATGATTGCTTCGATATGCTTATCATTAATTTTAACGCCCTGTAAGCGATATACATCTTGGATTTCTTTTACCAAGTAATTTGCTAGCTCTTCAATACCTCTAAGTCTTAGAATATCATGAGGAGTTAACTCACCTTCAGCAATAGTCTCTCCTTTTTCTACATACTCACCTTCAAATACGGTAATATGTCTCCATTTAGGGATCAATGTTTCAATTTGCTCGCCTGCAATATCAGTAATAATTACTCGCTGCTTGCCTTTCGTTTCTTTTCCAAATGAGATCGTTCCACTTGTCTCTGCTAGTATCGCAGGATCTTTAGTTTTACGAGCTTCAAATAAATCAGCTACACGCGGCAAACCACCAGTAATATCTCTGGTTTTACTAGATTCTTGAGGAATCCTTGCCAGTACATCACCAACCTTAACTTCCCCACCATCTTTAATACCAGCAATCGCACCTGCAGGTAAGAAATATTGTGCTGGAATTTCAGTACCTGGTAAATATATATTATTGCCTTCGCTATCAAGCAACTTAACCATTGGACGTAACTCTTTACCAGCTGAACCACGTTGCTTCGGATCGGTTACAACTAATGAACTTAATCCAGTTACTTCATCAGATTGCTTTTGCACAGTAACGCCATCAACAAAATGAATTAGCTCTACAACACCATCAACCTCAGTTATAACTGGATGCGTATGCGGATCCCAAGTAACAATGATATCCCCTGCATTGATTTTAGAACCTTCCTGAACTGAGAACACAGCTCCATATGGAATTTTATATCGCTCTCTTTCGCGGCCATAATCATCAACAACACCGACTTCACCAGATCTTGATACCGCTACTAAATTACCTTCACGGTTGACAACTGACTTCAGATTATTAAGACGCACTGTACCAGCAGATTTCACTTGTACATTGGTAATTGCAGCTGATCTTGATGCAGCTCCACCAATATGGAAGGTACGCATCGTTAACTGCGTACCAGGCTCACCAATTGATTGAGCTGCAATAACACCAACAGCCTCACCAATATTAACAAGATGACCACGACCTAAATCTCGACCATAACAAGCAGCACAAACACCATGTCTATTTTCACAGGTAATTATTGAACGAACAATAACCTGATCAATACTTTGTTCATCTAAAATAGCTACCCAGTGCTCGTCCAGTAATGTTTTTGCTGGAATAATAATATTTTCGCCAGCCGCATCCATAATATCATTGACTGCAACACGACCTAATACACGCTCAGATAAAGGCTCCACTACATCACCACCTTCAATAATGGGCGTCATTATTAAACCGTTAACTGTACCGCAGTCATTACCTGTAATAACCAAATCCTGAGCAACATCAACAAGCCTACGAGTTAAATACCCAGAATTTGCTGTTTTAAGTGCCGTATCTGCTAAGCCTTTACGTGCTCCGTGAGTTGAAATGAAGTACTGTAATACGTCAAGACCTTCTCTAAAGTTTGCAGTAATTGGTGTTTCGATAATTGAACCATCTGGCTTAGCCATCAAACCACGCATACCAGCAAGCTGTCTAATCTGAGCTGCAGATCCACGAGCGCCTGACTCAGCCATCATAAAGATTGAATTAAATGACTTTTGCTTTACGGTAACACCTTCCGCATTAACAACTGACTCTTCACCTAACCCATCCATCATTACTTTAGCAACTTGATCATTGGCATGAGACCAAATATCAACAACTTTATTATATCGCTCTCCATCTGTTACTAAACCAGAAGCATATTGACTTTGAATTTCATGAACTTCAAGATCGGCAGCTTTAATAATATCTATTTTCTTAGCAGGTATTGCCATATCTTCAATACCAAACGACACTCCAGAAATAGTTGCATATCTGAAACCTAAATACATCAATTGATCAGCTAGAACAACAGTATCTTTATTACCTAAGTAACGATAGCTGTAGTTAATCAATCGTGAAATATTCTTTTTAGTCATATCACAATTGACTAATTCGTATGGCATACGATTTGGAACAACTTCCCAAATTAAAGCGCGACCCACTGTAGTTTCAACTCGATGAGTTTTATCTTCAGTTTCACCCAGTTCATTGACAACTTTTTCAGTAATACGTAATTGAATCTTTGATTGCAATTCAACACTTTTTGCCAATAATGCTTTATGTATCTCTCCAACACTTACAAAAATACTTCCGTCACCTTTAGCATTAATCTTTTCGCGACTTATATAATAAAGCCCCAATACCACGTCCTGTGATGGATTTATGACTGGCTCACCATTTGCAGGAGATAAAATATTATTAGTTGCCATCATTAGAGTTCTTGCTTCTAACTGAGCTTCTATAGAAAGAGGAATATGAACTGCCATTTGATCGCCGTCAAAATCGGCGTTAAATGCGCTACACACTAAAGGATGTAACTGTATTGCCTTGCCTTCAATAAGAGTTGGTTCAAAAGCTTGAATTCCCAATCTATGTAACGTAGGCGCTCTATTTAACAAGATAGGATGTTCACGAATAACCTCTTCAAGTATATCCCAAACTTCAACACCTTCTCTTTCAACCATCTTTTTGGCTGCTTTGATGGTTGTTGCTAAACCACGAAACTGCAATTTACTAAATATAAAAGGCTTAAATAGCTCTAGCGCCATTTTTTTAGGCAAGCCGCATTGATGCAATCTTAATGTTGGCCCTACCACGATAACTGATCGACCAGAATAATCTACTCGCTTTCCGAGTAAATTTTGTCTAAAACGTCCTTGCTTACCTTTAATCATATCCGCGAGCGATTTAAGCGGGCGACGATTAGTTCCGGTAATTGCACGTCCACGACGCCCATTATCTAGTAACGCATCTACAGACTCTTGCAACATGCGCTTTTCATTTCTTACGATAATATCTGGAGCATTTAAATCAAGTAAACGGTTCAAACGATTATTTCTGTTGATTACTCTACGATATAAATCATTTAAATCAGATGTTGCAAAACGACCGCCATCCAATGGAACTAATGGACGCAATTCTGGTGGCAATACAGGGAGTACTTTTAAGATCATCCATTCTGGACGATTTTTAGAAGTCAACAATGCATCCATAACCTTAAGGCGCTTTGAATACTTTTTTATTTTAGTTTCAGAATTAGTCGAGTTGATTTCTTCACGAAGAGTCTCTACTTGCTCTTTTAAGTCTATTGCCTTTAATAAGTCATATATTGCTTCAGCGCCCATTTTTGCGACAAAATCATCACCATGTAACTCTACAGCATCTAAATATTCATCATCCGTTAACAACTGACCTTTATCTAAAGGCGTCATACCTGGATCTAAAATAACAAAAGATTCGAAATACAATACGCGCTCAATCTCACGCAGGGTCATATCAAGTAAAAGAGCTATTCTTGAAGGTAATGACTTTAAAAACCAAATATGCGCAACAGGACTGGCTAAATCAATATGCCCCATGCGTTCACGGCGAACTTTAGATAATGTGACTTCTACGCCACATTTTTCACATATAACGCCACGATGTTTTAATCTTTTATATTTACCGCAAAGACATTCGTAATCACTTACTGGTCCAAATATTTTGGCGCAAAACAATCCATCACGTTCTGGCTTGAAAGTTCGATAATTGATCGTTTCTGGTTTTTTTACCTCACCATACGACCAAGAACGGATCATATCTGGTGATGCTAAACCTATGCTTATGCCATCAAAATCATCTGGACGACCTTGGCGCTTTAGGAAATTCATTAAGTCTTTCAAGAGCTTATCCTATTTAATAGTTTCTAGTCTAACTAGAACAGGTAAAGACGTAATATTATGTACGTCTTTACGGTGGTAATCATAATTTTAATAAATCATAGGGGCTTTAACACCCCCAAATTCAACAAGCTATTCGCGATCTAATTCAATATTTACTGCCAATGAACGAATTTCTTTAATTAAAACATTAAAAGATTCAGGCATACCTGCTTCCATTTTATGATCACCATCAACAATGTTTTTATACATACGCGTTCTACCAGTAACATCATCAGATTTTACAGTTAGCATTTCCTGCAACGTATAGGCAGCACCGTAAGCTTCTAGCGCCCATACTTCCATTTCACCAAAACGTTGTCCGCCGAACTGAGCCTTTCCACCGAGTGGTTGCTGAGTAACTAAACTATATGGACCTGTTGAACGCGCATGCATTTTGTCATCAACCAAATGGTTTAACTTCAACATATACATATATCCAACAGTGACTTCACGCTCAAATGGTTCACCTGTTAAACCATCATATAAAGTGACTTGGCCATGCTCTGGTAAATCAGCCAACCTAAGCATAGCGCGAATTTCATCTTCGCTAGCGCCATCAAATACTGGAGAAGCCATAGGCACCCCAGATACTAGATTAGCCGCCATTTCTAAAATCTCACTATCGGTAAACGAATCCAGATCTTCTTTGCGTCCGCTGCTATTATATATTTTATCTAAATACTCTCTAATTGCAGTAACTTTGGCCTTTTCTTGATCGTATTGAGCTTCAAGCATTTTACCAATCTTGATACCTAATCCTTTTGCTGCCCAGCCCAAATGTGTTTCAAGCACCTGCCCTACGTTCATTCGTGAAGGTACACCCAATGGATTTAAAACAATATCAACTGGATTACCATCTGCTGTAAAAGGCATATCTTCAATCGGACGAATCATTGAGATAACACCTTTGTTACCATGACGACCCGCCATTTTATCACCAGGTTGTATACGTCTCTTTACTGCCAAATAAACTTTGACCATTTTCAGCACACCAGGCGCTAAATCATCACCCATAGTGATCTTTTTGCGTTTGACTTCATATTTCTCATCAAAATCTTTACGTTGCTGCTCAATCTGAAGAGCAACAGTTTCTAGCTGAAGATTAATATCTTCATCCTTCATTTTGATTTTAAGCCACTCTGAATGCCTTAATCCATCCAAATAACTTTGAGTAATTACTGTACCAGCCTTGTGTCCACTAGGAC
This sequence comes from Methylococcales bacterium, assembly GCA_003584895.1. GTDB lineage: Bacteria > Pseudomonadota > Gammaproteobacteria > Methylococcales > Methylomonadaceae > Methylobacter_C. The sequence goes on along the minus strand of QVQF01000097.1, from coordinate 6,831 downwards.
CTGATTGAGCAACCTTATCAAGCAACATTCTTGATACACGCGCAAAAATATCTTCTTCTAGTATATTAAGCTGATCATCAAGATCTTTTCTATAACGCTTAATTTCTTCTTGCTCAATATCTAGTGCACGCTTATCTTTCTTGACGCCGTCACGTGTAAATACTTGAACATCAATAACAGTACCCTCAATACTTCCAGGAACACGCAATGAAGTATCTTTTACATCTGCTGCTTTTTCACCAAAAATAGCGCGTAATAATTTTTCTTCTGGTGTTAATTGAGTCTCACCCTTAGGCGTCACTTTTCCTACCAGAATATCGCCACCCTTAACTTCAGCACCAACATATACAATGCCTGACTCATCAAGTTTTGATAAAGCTTCTTCACTCACATTTGGGATATCAGCAGTAATTTCTTCTGGGCTATGCTTAGTATCACGCGCAACACAGGTTTTTTCTTCGATATGTATCGTAGTAAAACGATCTTCTTTTACTACACGCTCGGAAACTAAAATAGAATCTTCATAGTTGTAGCCATTCCAAGGCATAAATGCGACCAACATATTCTGACCTAAAGCCAATTCACCCATATCGGTGGAAGGACCATCTGCCATAATATCGCCGGCATTAACCAAATCACCTGGTTTTACTAAAGGCTTTTGATTGATACATGTATTTTGATTAGAGCGCGTGTATTTAATTAGGTTATAAATATCTACACCAGGCGCACCGGTTTCTGTTTCAGTATCATTGACTCGAACAACGATTCTAGCAGCATCCACGGCTTCAATTTTACCACCACGAGCGGCAACGACGGTTACACCAGAATCCTTAGCAACCGTTCTTTCCATACCCGTACCTACTAAGGGCTTTTCAGCTCTCAAAGTAGGAACGGCCTGACGCTGCATGTTTGAACCCATTAGGGCTCTATTAGCATCATCATGCTCTAGGAACGGAATAATCGATGCAGCAACAGATACAATCTGTTTAGATGATACATCCATATACTGCACAGTATCAGACATGGCCAAAGCAAATTCATCTTTATGTCTACATGACACCAAGCCATCAACAAGCTTGCCGTTTTCATCAACAGCAACACTGGCCTGAGCAATTACAAACTCACCTTCTTCGATAGCTGATAAATAATCAACTTCATCAGTAACCAAGCCATTGATAACTTTACGATAAGGTGTTTCTAAAAAGCCATAGCCATTGGTTCTAGCATAAACTGACAATGAGTTTATCAAACCAATATTTGGGCCTTCAGGCGTTTCAATAGGACATACACGACCGTAATGAGTAGCATGTACGTCACGAACTTCAAAACCGGCACGTTCTCTTGCTAACCCGCCAGGCCCTAAAGCCGAAACACGGCGCTTATGAGTCACCTGCGACAATGGATTATTTTGATCCATAAATTGCGATAACTGACTTGAGCCAAAAAACTCTTTAACTGCTGCTGAGACTGGCTTAGCATTAATAATTTCTTGAGGCATTAGGCCTTCAGAATCTGCTAATGTTAATCTTTCTTTAACGGCTCTTTCAACTCTGACTAAACCTACACGGAATTGATTCTCAATCATTTCACCAACAGAACGTACGCGTCTGTTACCTAAATGGTCAATATCATCAACAGTTCCATTTCCGTTACGAATAGCGATTAGTTCTTTAAGAACAGCAATAATATCTTCTTTATTTAAAGTACCAGAACCAGTTACTTCTTCACGACCTAAACGACGATTAAATTTCATCCTACCGACTGTAGATAAATCATATCTCTCATCGGTAAAAAATAAATTTTGAAATAAGTTTTCTGCTGACTCTTTTGTTGGAGGCTCGCCAGGACGCATCATACGATAAATTTCAACCAATGCTTCCAATGCATTAGTCGTCGTATCTAGCCTCATTGCATTACTCATATATGGCCCATTATCTAGGTCATTAACAAATAATGTATTAATTTCTGTAATACCGCTTTCAATACAGCGCTCAATAATAGGCTGTGTTAGTTCATCATTAACATGAGCAACTAGCTCACCTGTATCCTGATCAACGAGATTATGGCCAAGAATTTTACCTGAGAGATATTCCAATGGAACCTCAACCTCAGTCAAACCAGCTTTATTCATTTCACGAATATGCTTGGCTGTTATTCTTCTACCTTCTTCTACTAGAATTTGGTCATTATGTTTTATGTCAAATGCTGCAATTTCACCACGCATCCTTTCAGGGATTATGTGAAACAAACATTTTTTTGCACTCAAGGTAAATTTATTTGTTTCGAAGAAGATATTAATCATATCTTCATTATCGTAACCTAAACCTCTGAGTAAAATAGTTGCTGGTATTTTTCTTCTACGATCTATACGTACAAATAAACAGTCTTTATGATCAAATTCAAAATCTAGCCAAGAACCACGATATGGAATTACTCTGGCATTAAATAATAATTTTCCAGACGAATGGGTTTTACCTTTGTCATGATCAAAAAATACACCAGGTGAACGATGTAATTGTGAAACGATGACTCGCTCAGTTCCATTAATTACGAAAGTGCCGTTATCCGTCATAAGGGGCAGTTCGCCCATATAAACTTCTTGTTCTCGTATATCCTTAACTACTTTTGCATTAGCGGCAGCTTCTTTATCATAGATAACTAAACGTACCAACACACGTAATGGAGCAGCATAAGTGGCACCGCGCTGCTGACACTCTCTTACATCAAAAGTAGGCTCACCCAATCTATATTTTACATATTCCAGTACAGCGTAGCCGGAATGGCTTTCTATAGGAAAGACGCTTGAGAATGCAGCATGTAAGCCACTATCAATACGTTTTTCGGGAGTTACTCCAGTTTGCAGAAAACCTGCATATGAATTAATCTGTGTTGCAAGGAGATAGGGAACATCAAGTACTTCAGTACTTTTCCCAAAGTTATTTCGAATACGCTTTTTTTCGGTAAAAGAGTAGGACATATCGCTTCCAGACCTTTTCGTCATGAATTATTTCTACTGTGAATTGTTATAAACAGTAAAAGGCCGGTGACATAAGCCACCAGCCATACTTTAAGTAGAGTGCAAAAATGCAGCTCTACAATTTACGTCTAAATTTTTATTTAATTTCGACGGTAGCGCCAGCTTCAGTAAGCTGCTTTTTAATATCTTCTGCTTCAGCTTTAGGAACGCCTTCTTTTAATACAGTTGGCACGCCTTCAACGGCGTCTTTAGCTTCTTTAAGACCTAATCCAGTGATTCCACGAACTGTCTTAATAACAGCTACTTTGTTTTCGCCGAATGAAGTCAAAATTACATCAAATTCAGTTTGCTCTTCAGCTGCTGCTGCTGCTGCAACTGGAGCTGCAGATGCAACTGCTGCAGTTACGCCAAATTTTTCTTCCATAGCTGAAATTAAATCAACTATTTCCATAATAGACATATTTGATACAGCTTCTAAAATATCGGCTTGTGATATTGCCATTGTATATTCCTCTTGTATTAGGTTTTAAACTGGGTTTGTGTATTTATGCGGCTTCTTGCATCTGATCTTTAACAGCAGCCAATGTACGCACAAATTTTGCAACCGGTGCTTTCATGACTGACATTAACATAGCAATACCTTGATCACGTGTTGGAAGACTTGCCAATCTAGCAAGTTCAGAACCATCAAATGCTTCGCCACCAATAGCTACAATCTTAGTGATTAATTTATCGTGAGTTTTAGCAAAATCGTTAATTAAACGAGCTGCCGAACCTGGATCTTCCATTGAAAATGCAATTAATAATGGACCAACCAGCCCGTCTTGCATACATTCAAATTCTGTTCCAGCTACCGCACGCTTTGCCAGTGTATTTTTAACTACACGCAAATAAACGCCAGTCTCTCTAGCTGTTTTACGCAACTCAGTTAATTCCGTGACTGTTAAGCCACGGTATTCAGCGGCAACTGCAGAATATGCTTTTGCGGCGAATTGAGCTACTTCTTCTACGACAGCTTTTTTGCTATCTAAATTTAGTGCCACAACTTAACTCCGTTATTATTCTGGATAATCCAGAAGTTATATATGACATCATTTCTGATGCCCCATACGGTTAATTAATCTTTACGAGAAATTACCGCCTACGCAGGCAACAAGGTTACCCATGAAATATTAAGTTTTCACACCTGCGGTCTTCGACGGCTACCGTATTAAACGGCAACCCAAAGTCTTATCTTAGTTGGCAAAACTACTTGGATCTAGCCATAGGCCTGGGCCCATAGTAGAAGACAAGGTAATTTTCTTAATATATATACCTTTAGATGCTGTTGGTTTAGCTTTACGTAAATCAGCAAGCAATGCTTCCAAGTTACCTTGAATATCTTTTGCATCAAAAGTCAGCTTACCTAATGTAGTGTGAATGATGCCGGATTTATCAGTACGGTAGCGTACTTGTCCAGACTTTGCATTCTTCACTGCCATAGCAACATCAGCGGTTACTGTGCCAACTTTAGGATTAGGCATTAAGCCTCTTGGGCCTAAGATCTGACCTAATTGACCAACAACACGCATTGCATCAGGTGAAGCAATAACGACATCAAAGTTCATTTCGCCTTTTTTAACTAACTCAGCTAAATCTTCCATACCAACAATATCTGCGCCTGCAGCTTTAGCAGCTTCTGCATTCGGGCCTTGAGTAAACACAGCTACGCGTACAGTTTTACCTGTTCCGTTTGGCAGTACTGTAGCTCCGCGAACATTTTGATCTGATTTACGAGGATCTACACCCAAATTAACACTGATATCAATTGCTTCATTAAACTTATCAGTTCCTAAATCTTTTAAAATCTGAACTGCTTCAATGATTGAATATTGCTTGGTTTTATCAACTTTAGTTTTAACTAACTTTGCTTTCTTTGATAACTTAGCCATTATAATCCCTCAATATTCAGGCCCATGCTACGCGCACTGCCTGCAATTGTTTTTACAGCTGCTTCTAGATTTGCAGCATTCAAATCTTCCATCTTTGTTTTAGCAATTTCTTCCAATTGTGCCAATGTCACTGTGCCGACTTTTTTGGTATTAGGATTGCTGCTACCACTTTTAATACCGACTATCTTCTTTAGTAAGATAGAAGCTGGTGGTGTTTTAGTAATGAAGGTAAAGCTGCGATCACTATAAACAGTAATAACGACGGGCAAAGGCAAACCTTTTTCAACATCTGCAGTTTTTGCATTAAAAGCTTTGCAAAACTCCATAATATTAACACCACGTTGTCCTAAAGCAGGACCTACTGGTGGACTTGGATTGGCTTCACCTGCTTTAACTTGCAGCTTTATATATGCCGTGATTTTTTTTGCCATTTCTTACTCCTAATATGGGTAATAACGCCTTTCAGCTCCCCTAGACACAAAAATCCCTGCCTTATTCAGACAGAGATTTATTTATTATTGCTTGAATGTGTGATTGACTACATTACTTAGCTTTTTTCTACCTGCCCAAATGCAAGCTCAACTGATGTTGAACGACCAAATATAAGCACAGAAATCTTTAATTTACTTTTTTCGTAATTAACTTCTTCAACGACACCATTAAAGTCTTTAAAAGGACCGTCAATAACTCTTATGACTTCACCAACCTCAAATAACACTTTAGGTCTTGGCTTATTAACGCCGTCTTCAACTCTACTGAGTATAGACATTGCTTCTTTTTCTGAGATAGGAGCTGGTCTATCGGAAGTTCCACCAATAAACCCTAAAACTCTAGGCACATCTTTAACTAAATGCCATGTTTCGTCCGTCAATTCCATTTGAACCAAAACATAACCAGGAAAGAATTTCCTTTCGCTTTTTCTTTGTTGTCCCATGCGCATTTCTACGACTTCTTCAGTAGGAACCAATATTTTACCAAAATACTGCTCCAAACCTTCTCTCTTAACTCTTTCTTCTAATGCTTGCTTAACTTTATTTTCAAAGTTAGAGTAGGCGTGAACAACATACCAACGCAATGCCATTATTTTATCCCTGTCCAGTTAATGAACGAACGCCCCAAAATAGGAACATATCGAGCACCCATAAAATAAGACCTACAATAAACACCATGGCGAAAACCAACAATGTTGTACGCATAGTCTCATCACGCGTAGGCCAAATGACTTTCCTAACTTCTTGCTTAGATTCTAATACGAAAGATAATACGAATTTTCCAGTATTAGTTGTCGACATCAAGCCTAATACTGCAACTATTACAGAGACTAAAGCTAAGACTCTAAACAGCAATCTAATTTCTTTGACGGAATCATGATCGACTGAAAAGTAGTAAAATGCAGATACCGCAGCGACCACTATTAAAGCAGAAAAGATTTTTTTAATAATATCCAAAACTGGACTTTCAGTCTCTACGTTTGTATTCATGTCTTATTTTTATTATTGATTAAATTTTACAACTTATCTGACTGGCAGGCCAGGAGGGTCTCGAACCCCCAACCAGCGGTTTTGGAGACCGCCATTCTACCAATTGAACTACTGACCTAATTCAGAGAAACTGTAATAATTTGCTATATTATATGATTTTTAAAACTTATTCAAGTATTGATGCAACAACACCCGCACCTACTGTACGACCACCTTCACGAATTGCAAAGCGCAACCCATCTTCCATTGCAATCGGAGATATTAATTTAACTTTTACAGAAATATTATCACCAGGCATAACCATTTCTACGCCTTCTGGTAAATCAACTGCACCAGTTACGTCAGTCGTTCTGAAATAGAACTGTGGACGATAGCCGTTAAAGAATGGCGTATGACGACCACCTTCATCTTTAGATAAAACATAAATCTCTGCATTAAAGAA
>QVQF01000045.1 GCA_003584895.1 Methylococcales bacterium | reverse complement strand
GCCGACGCTCTGGCTTTTTGCAAATCCGTAAACGTCTTGCTGCTGATTGGTAGATTGGACAATATGACCGCCGATAAAATCCGACCAGTATTTTGCGGTATCGTAATCATCAAGATTGAACAAGGCACGCACCCCAGCATTGCCAATAAAGGACGCCCAGCGACCACGATAAAGGTCTTTCATTTGCGCAATATCTTGAAACACCGTGAACAACTGCACTCCATAACCAGCCGACAGGCCAACCGCATTTTCCACAATCGAGAGGTGCCCAAGGGTTGCCAGTTCATCGAGCATGAAGCAGACAGGCAGGGCAGGGGGGTGAAGGGTGTCGGTCATTTCATCAAGGGCGGCGGTCAGAACCAGCCGCAACCAACGATTGAACACCGGAAACTTGGGAGCCGACAGGCAGAGGTAAACCGTCATGGTTTTCTTTTTCCAGTCGGCAAAATCCACTTCCTTGCCTTTACCGGATGCCGAGAGACAAGCCGCAATATAGGGGTTGTCGAGAATTTCCGTTTCCCGTTGCGCCGTCGAAAGAATTGAACCGAATTCTTTTGGTGGAGTATCAATGAAGGAGGCCGCAAGGGAAGAAAGCAGTCCGTCGCCAGAGATACTTGTCAGCATAGTATTCAAGACTTCAGGAACATCTCGCAGGAGTATCCGGCGCATTGTGGGAAGGTCTTTTTCTTCCGCAGGAATTTCCGGCGACGTGAACACATAGAGAATGATGGTCGCCAGCAATTGTTGTGCGCTTGCTGTCCAGTGATCGCGCACCCCGCCTTGTTGTCCCATGACCAGAGCAGCGGCAAGCGCCTTGCTTTCGGCTTCCATGTTTTCAAGGGTAAAGCGGGACAAGGGATTAAATCGCGCTTGCGGCTTGCCGGAAATGCCGAAAGGATCGAGATAATGCACCTTGTTATTGAGCGTTGCGCGATGCCGCCCCGTTGCACGGGCGTTTTCGCCTTTAGGGTCAAGAACAAAGGCCGAGCCAGCATAGCGGAGCAAGTGCGGGATGATGATGGTGACGCCTTTGCCGCTTCGCGTTGAGGCCATGACCAGCACATGCTTTTCTGTATGCAGGAGAAACGGTACATCCGCGAAATGCCCGAATACCGCCCCATGCTTTGCCTGTCTTCCGGCATTAATCAGACTGATTTTTTCTTCCGGCGTCGCAAACCGAGCGCCGTGCGCCTCGTTAGGTGCCGGTTCAGGCGGTTCAGTTTCAGAGAGCCAATACGCAAAGCGAACCATATAGCCCGTCAATCCATCCTTTGATTGACGATACATAACCCACGTCCTTTCAAACTGGGCGACTTGCTGAAAGATGGTAATAGGCCAGCTTATGAAGAGCATAAACGCTGCACTTAGTAAGGCCAGCAGGACAACAGCCGTAATGAGACCAACGAAGAACTGTAAGACGGGAGCCGCAAAAACATAGATCAAGAAACGGGTAAATCCACTCTCCACATAGATGATACCCATTGCCGCCGCCGCAACCGCGAAACGCCCGACAAAAAGGCCAAGCGAGATAGAGCCGAGAAACCACCTTTTGCGAACCCATCCAAAAGCGGGGTGCGCGATCATCCATTGTCGCGTATCGAAGCGAAGGGAAAAAAGGCCAGCCGCCCCGACCAGTCCCCAAAAACCGAAGACGAACGAGAGGTAAACTTGGGGAGCCGCCTCGAACAACCCACTGCGAAAAATGGTCAAAAAATCAGCGAGAAATCTGTAGGCGATGATAAGGGTAATAAGTCCCCAGAGTACCTTGAAAAACAAGATCAACTTGCGAGCGTGTTGCGGTTTAATTTCTACGTTTTGCTGCATGACCCCTCAGTTATTATGTTAATAAAGTGATTCGCTAAGGCATTGTATTTGTTTGATTTTATATGGTTAATATAGTATATTTCTAGCGACTCAGAAAGAGTAGCAAGTTGTGGGCGTGTTCCACGCCCAAGACTTGACAGGGGGGAAAATCCCCCCGTGTACCCCCCGAATTGTGCGCCTGAATGTCTACCGACCACGGCGCAAGAGAAAGCAAGAAAAGAGAAGAAAAACCTATCAGGGGAGGCTATGAGCAAGAGCCAAAACCGAACACGAACCAAGGCGATAAAAGCCGCCGTAACGCCAGAAGAGTACGTTGAAATAAACGAAAAAGCGGCGGCGGCAGGGTTAAGCGCAGGAGGCTATTTACGCGCTTGCGGTCTTGGCAGGGCAACGCCAAGAACGAAAAGACGTACCCCCGTTGACAGTCAGATCCTTGAACGCGCCATAGCTGAAATGCGGCGCATCGGGAACAACATCAATCAAATCGCCCATGCGGCAAACCTGAACCTTCCCCCCGATCAAGAGCAACTTCGCCAAGCCTTGAAGGAGCATCTTGAAACGCTTCAATTGCTTCGGGAGGCGAGGAAGCGGTGATCGTCAAAGGCAATATCAGGACAAACGGCAGCAGCCTTGGGAGTTACCTGTTAAGCGAAGGACGCTTTGAAAAGAACAAGGATAAAAACGAGCGCATCGAGGTATGGGAAGCCAACGGCTATGAGCAGGGCGACAGGCTTCAGGATATTCTTGCCGATTTTGAGCATAGCGCCACAGGGACGCAATGCGAAAAGCCGTTATTTCATGTTCAGATCAGGGCAGGGAAAGACGAGCAGTTAACCCGCGATCAGTTTCTTGAAAGCGTCAACCGTCTGGAAGAGAAGTTAGAACTGACAGGGCATGAGCGCGTTATTGTGGCGCATACCTTGGAAGGGCAAGAGCATCTTCATGTCGTCTGGAACCGCATCGACCACGAGCAGGAGAAGGCCGCCGAGCTTCACTATTACAAACACAAATGCACCGACCTTGCGCGAGAACTCGAAAAAGAGTTTGGGTTGCGGGAGCTATCGTCTGAAAAACAAAAGGGAAAATTATCCCGAGACGAAGAGCAACAGGCCATCCGCCATGACGAGAAGCCGCAGGAGGTCAAGGCGGCAGTCCGCGAATGTTGGGAGCAATCCGACAGCGGAAAAGCCTTTGTTACCGCTCTTGACGACCGAGGCTATCTTTTAGCGGCAGGAGACCGCCGCGATTACGTCATTGTTGATGAATTAGGTGGAACCTATAGCCCCGCCCGTTTGACAGGCAGCAAGGCCGCCCAAGTACGCGAACGATTATCGGATATAGACCGCGAAGCCTTGCCGAGCGTTGCCGAAGCCAAGGAGATGCAGCAAGATCGAGGTCACGGCATCAAGAGCGATAAAAAGGAAAGGGAATGGGAAGAAGCGCTTGCCAAAGCCGCGATTGAGAAAGAAAAGCTTGCAGAAAAAGAACGGAAGCGTCTCCAAAAAGAAGAAAAAGAACGCAAAAGAGCCCTTGCCAAAAAAAAGCGGGAGACGAAGCTAACAACGCTTTATTCCAAAGCCGATATGGTGAGTGTGCAGAAAGATGCCCTATGGTACATCGAAGAAAAGCGCCGGAGGAAAAAAGAGAAGGTATGGGAGGAAGAAAAAGCGTGGTACGCGAAATTAAAGCTAAACCGACAAGATCGGGCAGAGAAGAAAGCTCTGAGGGCGCAAGCCTATAAGGAAAAAGAGGAAGCCAAGAAACACCCCGAAAAGCAGCAGGAAACAAAGGCTCACGTTCAGGGCGTGGCTCCGGCGCAGCAACAGAAAGAGCCGCAGCAGAAACCAGAAAAAAAGTTAGAAAGGCAGGAAGAAAGAAAACAAGAAAAGCAGCAGGAAGAGCAGAATGTCAGCGGCAGCCGCCGCGATTTTTGGCAAAAGATGCAAAGCGTAAGGGACGCCCGCGAAGAAGCCAGAGAAACGAAAAACGCGAACACCGAGCAGACCGCTACCCAGCAGCGCAAGGCGGCAAGAGAAGCCCTACGGGAGCAGTCCGATCAGCAGCGCGGACGGCAAGGAGGGGCAGGGCGGACACGCGACGACGAAGAGCGCGAACGGGAACGATGACAGGCTTCCGCTCAGGCACGAGCGGAGGCCGGATACGAGAAGCCAAAGCAGCAGGGCGGGCAATAGGAAGAAGAAGAGGCGGGGCGCAGACGGTCAGGGTTTGCCATGCAGTGAAAGTGTCGTTGCCTCGCTTTCAATGGAAGCTTGCCAGTAAGGGTTTAACCCGCAGGGCATCCAACAGGGCAGAGGTTGAACGTCGCAGCCCTCTTGACGCCAAACGTCCGTTGCGTACAATTTTCCCTCATCGGGAAAGGCGGCGCAGATGGACGAGAAACAGGACGTTTATAGTAGGGTGACCAATAAGATTATTGCCGATCTTGAACGCGGCAATTTGACCTGGCATCAACCGTGGCAAGCCGGACATAAAGCGGGTCCAGTGTCCCGACCGTTGCGATCAACCGGAGAACGCTATCAGGGCGTCAATGTTCTCATGCTTTGGGCTTCCGCTATGGAAAACGGCTATGTTGCGCCAATCTGGATGACCTTCAATCAGGCCAAGCAACTATGCGCCAATGTCCGCAAAGGCGAACATGGTTCCCTTGTGGTTTTTGCCGATCGAATGACCAAGACCGTTCAAGACGAGAAGGGCGAAGATGTAGAAAAGCATATTCCTTTTATGAAGGGCTACACCGTTTTCAACGTGGAGCAGATTGAAAACCTTCCCCCTCATTATTACGCAAGAACGGAACCGCAACATGCCACGGCGCTTGAGCGCATCGAGGCCGTTGAAAAATTTGTTGCCAGCACCGGAGCCGTCATAAAGCATGGCGGTAACAGGGCGTTCTACAGAATGGCAGACGACATTGTTCAAATGCCAGAGCTACAGGCTTTCAAAAATACCGAAAGCTACTATGCAACCGCCGCCCATGAAATCACGCACTGGACTCGGCACCCGTCACGCCTTGACCGGAGTTTTGACCAAAAGCGGTTTGGCGATTCCGGCTATGCAATGGAAGAACTTGTTGCCGAAATCGGCGCAGCGTTTCTTTGTGCCGATCTGGAAATTACCCCAGAGCCGCGAGAAGATCATGCCGCCTATATCGAGTCATGGTTGAAAGCATTGAAGAACGACAAGAGGGCGGTTTTTACGGCATCATCCCATGCGCAACGGGCTACCGATTATTTGCATAGTTTGCAGCCAAAATGAACTTGCTTTAGTAATCGTTCTTCTACACCAAAAAATTAGTGATTTATTTAACTCGTGTGAAAACGATAGAGCCATATCGACTTTGTGATGCAACATCCTCAGTAGAGTTATTCTTGAGCAAGAAATAGTTGCCTTCCATTTTGTTCGCAATAACATTTTCTGCCGTTTCGGATTTTTCCGTTATTTTTAGCTTACAAAATGAAGGATAAACTTCTTCGTTAATTTTTGATTCGATTACATAGTCAAAACGAACAATATCGTCGGTATTACATATTTCAGACCAATTTGACCACCATCTTACAGGTGATATTTTTTGCCCATTCATTGTGATTCTTGATCCTGTAAAATTTAATGTCCTACCTTTTTGTGAAATATGGCAGTTGCCATTTCCACTCCAATCTTGAATATCTTCGGCAGACATTTCGTACTTCCATTCTCCGTTAATCATTGGTAAATCAGGTTTAGCCCATCGATCCCATTTTTTTAAAAAGTGATCTATAAATATGCTTGCTAATCCACCATTTTCTGTTCCGCTAGACCATTCAATATGAACAATATCAGCACTTGGCTTACTCATATAAAAACTTGAATAAGCTTTAATTGTGTGATCTGATTTTTTGATAATATAGAATGGAATTCCTGGTAGGTCTCTATATTTTCTATAATCTATTGATGATGGGTATTGTTTTTTTTGAGAATCAATAAATTCTATAAAGGCATCTAAACCTTCACGGAATTGTTTTTCGGTATACATATTTTTTATCTCTTGAGCTCTCCAACGAACGGCGCCACTTCCGGGATCCATTATCAGCATTTTTATATTAGCTTTGCGTGTAATCGCATCTTTTATTGCTTCTGCTGATGTTAAAATGTGTGGAAAGTATGTATCCAACCAATATAAATCGTCGCCTTCTTGAAGCTGATTAAATAAATCAGAAAAACTCATTTTGTCGTGAAACCGAACAAACCCCCATTTATGAATACCATGAATAACACACTCGATAGCTTTTTTTGTTTCGCTAAAAAATTGATTTTTTAATTCTTGTGTCTCTTTTTTCTCATCTTTTTTTACAAAATAAAAATATACAAGATGAATAATTGTTGATGCTGATAAGAAAACGCCAGCGTCTGATAATATCTGCCAAAATGCTTTAGTTTCAAGCGTTTCTATCTGGGCATGTCCTACAAGCCATACGGCTATACCAAAGAAAAACAAAACAATTAATATTGTTATATATTTCCAGTTATTATTTTTTTTAGTGCTCATTTTTTAATTGCATCAAGTCTTTTTTTTTGATACGATAAACAGTATAATTTCTGTTTGTTGGTGATGAAAATGAAGGATGAAAATTTTGCTTTAATCGCTGGTATTACTATAGGGTTGCTTGGCGGATATATAGGATATGTTGTTGGAAAAACAGAGGCGGCCGAAGAATCAAGGCCATTAAATAAAGCTGTGATAGAAAAAAAAGTTGAAAATACAGCTATCATTAAAAAATTCTATGCTGCTGGCAGAGAAAACATGACACAAGCTGTACGGGAAGATATTTCCGTATCTTATGATATTAGAATACAAAATAAATACAGAAATATAAAGACAAAGCAAGACTTGGCACCGAATCTTTAGTAGTCTGGACACATTTTTTTGTACTAAAACACTAGACAAAATGTATTATTATGTCTAGTTATGACTCCTGAAAAGCCCGCAAACCCGCATTTTCATTGAGGTCAGAAAAGGCTAAAACTAGACAAAATGATATAACGGCATAATCTGTTTTGTGTTACATTTCTGATGAAGGCTTTCTAACCGAGAGGGGTCACATGTTTTTTACTCCTAATCTTTCCATCCTTCCACCGCCGCAGCTTCGTCTATGGTCGGAACTTGACGCAACGCCAGAGACATTCACGCTCTACGGCGGAACTGCACTTGCGTTACGGTTAGGTCATAGGACTTCTGTCGATTTTGATTTCTTCTCTAATCAGCCTTTTGATCCAGATGATCTGGCAGCTTCTATTCCTTATCTCAAGGGATCTGAGCGTGTTCAGGTCGGCCTTAATACGCTGACTTGCCGCGTTGAGCGTGATGGCCCCGTTTTGCTTTCTTTTTTTGGAGGTCTTGGTCTTGGACAGGTAGCGCCACGAGATCAGGCCGAGGGTCGCTTTCTTTTTGTCGCATCACTACTCGACATAGCAGGAACGAAAGTTGCCGTCGTGCAAAAACGGGCTGAGGTCAAAGATTATCTTGATATTGACGCACTGTTGCAGCATGGCGTCGATTTACCGACCGCTTTAGCTTCTGGCAGTATCGTTTATGGGCGCAGCTTTAATCCGATGATTACGTTGAAGGCGCTTTCCTTTTTTGATGATCTTCCAGCATTACCCGCAGACGTGCGTAAGCGTTTGACTGTCGCCGTTGATTCTGTTGATCCGGCAAGTCTTCCCATTCTAGCGCCCTACGCCAAGCGGAAGGACGAGAACGGACACACACCATGAAACCTTTGCCTATTACTCCCGACATTTTGAATGTCGCCCGCCGTGTTGTCTGGTTCAAAACACCAGAGGAAGAACTTGCCGATCCGGTGCATTTTCTTGCGCATGTTATGACTTTTGGTACGCCTGAAGACTTAAAGGCACTGCAAGGTATCGTGGGTAAAGACGAATTCCGCGAGGTTTTGGACAAAGCCCCGCCCGGCGTTTTTGACGCTCGCTCGTGGGCATACTGGAACCTGAAATGTGGACGGCAGCCAACCCCGCCTTTGCCGACCCGTGCCGGCCTTTTGCCAGTGCGTCCAAGTCTTTGATCCGGTCACTAAAATAATGATGAGCGAACGAAAACATCTTGTTTCTGCCGAGGTTGACAGGCTGATTGACGCCACCAAGGGAGGCCGCAATGCAGCGCGTGACCGCTGCTTTTTGTTGCTGATGTTTCGTCACGGCTTGCGCGTGACAGAGGCTTGCGCCCTGCAATTATCCCAAGTCGATATTGAGAGTCGTGTCTTGCACGTTTCCCGTCTGAAAAAAGGGCTGTCTACTACCCACCCGCTCCGGCCTGACGAAATCAAGGCGATCAAAGCATGGCTGAAAATCCGCACAAAGATCAAGGCAGACACGGATGATTTTTTTCTTAGCAATCGACGGGGTGCGTTAAGCCGCAAAACGGCTTGGTTGGCAATCCGCAATTATGGAGAGCAGGCCGGACTTTCTCTTCCCGCCCATCCTCACATGCTCCGCCATGCTTGCGGTTTTGCCTTGGCAGACCAAGGGGCAGACACGCGGCTCATTCAGGATTATCTTGGACATCGGAACATTCAGCATACCGTCATTTACACGGCCTCAAATCCGGCAAGGTTTGAGAAGTTATGGCGGTAAATGGGTTCTACTCCAGAAACAGGGAAAGAACATATCTATGCTTAAACTGTCTAGTATTGGGCATTGTTTTTGAAGCCATAGATAGCCGCAATCTGAGAAAATATTTATCAACGGTATTGAGGAAACAGTTGCTGCTTAGAGGATCAATACACAATATTTTGAAATTGCTTTCTTTCGGGACCTGACATCTATGGAATAGTGGCAACTCAATTGTGCCGATAGCAATGGCTGTCGGATAATTGAGATTTAAGATTTTGTCGTTTAATTCAGCAGACCCTATTTAGGCGCAAATGATTTCTTACTTTTTACCTAACCTGATCGATTAGGAATAAAAAAAGCTCTCAACATATAGGCTAAAGTGTTATATTGAAATGGGTAACGTCGAAATTACCACCCAATATTACACAACCCAATAGGTAAAGAGCTTTATGGCAAAAGATACACGGTTTCAGGTTAAAAAGGAACAGAAAATCAGTGCAATTCAGCCAACTGATGAACGCATGACCGGTAGAGCTGGATTAGCCCTGTTTGAGGCATATATTCGCAGCATCCAGATTCTGCCTCTGATTGATCGATGGTTTGGCTCGATGCGCAAAAACAGCAAAGGTCTTGCTATCACTGAGTTGTTTGTTCAGTTGTTCTGTTTTTTCATGGACGGCACCAGTCGCCATATCACTTGGTTTGATCATCTAAAGGCGGATGAGGGTTATGCCGGAGTAATTGGCAGCAGCAATCTGGCTTCGTCTCATACGATCAAACGATTGTTCAGCAAGTTTTCATTTGTGCGTGGATACCTGTTTCGGCGACTGCTGCAGCACCTCTTCATCTGGCGACTCAAGATTACGAAGCCGAAGGTCATTATGCTCGGCATGGATACCATGGTGCTCGACAATGATGATGCTCTGAAACGGCACGGTGTACAACCGACTTACAAGAAGGTCAAAGGTTTTCATCCCCTGCAGCTAAACTGGGGCCGATTCTTTGTTGACGCCGTATTCCGGGGAGGCAAAAAGCATTCCAATCATAGTGATACCGCCGATAGTATGCTGGTTTATATCGTTGAGAAAATCAGGAAAGAGTATCGTCCCGATGTACCGATTATAGTACGAATGGATGCCGGCTTTTATGATCATGAGTTGTTTGAAATCATGGAGTACCTCAAGGTCGGCTACTACTGTGGTGGCAAGCACTATAAAAATGTCATGAATGCCGCAGGTTTGGCCACAGACTGGCAGACTTTTTCTTCCAAGGATAAAAGAGAAATCTGGGAGTATACTGAATTCAAAACCAGACAGGGTGGATGGCACAAAGCCCGCCGAACAATCTATAGCCGCTTGATCCAGCATGGCACGCAGTTGGCTTTGCCGGGCCTGGTCAAGGATAGCATCATCATCACAAATCTCGGAATGGGTGGACAACTTGACGAACAGATCCGTAAGGCTGGCCAAGAGCATCTCCTGTCAGCTCATAATATTCTCGCCGAGTATCATCAACGGGGCGCTGATGAACTGGCCAACAGAGCGCTGAAAAACTTTGGGCATGAGCAGTTACCATTCAAGCGTTTTGCCGCTAACACTGCCTGGTATTATATGATGTGTGTGAGCCATAACCTGTTCGAGGCGTTCAAGGAAGATGTCAGTGCACCGGTCATTTCAGTGAGCGTTTACGCTGACACCATCCGTCGTCAACTCATTGATACGGCAGGCAAGATTGTCCGCCATGCAGGGAAACTGATTATGAAAGTACCGAGAGCTACATTTGAACGATTACAGCTCGATCGTTTGTTTGCAGCCTGTCAGAATGCGCCAGCAATGACCGGGTAAAAAACCAGCCTTGACGGGAGAGAGAGCTTCATTTATCATGGGGTAGGTACGCTCAGTAAGAGCAAAAAACGTGTTGATGTAGGGTCGTTCGTATACATGCCAGATGATTCAGGCAGAAAACCTGCATTTCTCAATGTACAGATGATGATTTCTGATCGCTTCAGCTATCGCTAACATATTATTGCATTTTGTGGCACTCTGAACTGTCCGGATTATTACTTATCGCTCAACTTAGGTTTTTAATAAAAAAACACTTAATATTCGTACTGTTTTTATTTTTCAAAAACAATAAAATCGAGGAGAGCGCATGAAACACTTTTTTATTTTATGTTTGATTTTATCGTTAGCTGCATGTGGTTCCACGAGCGGCATTAATACCGAAAATGCAAAAAAATTGAATCTATCATCTTATGATAATGCGGTTGTCTTAGATTTTTTAGATAGCACGAAACCATCAGAGAGCACGAAACCATCAGATTCGAAGGCCTTTGCAGGGAAAAAATTTGCTGACCTAATTGCTACCCATATTAATGCAGAAGGGGTATTTAAGAATGTTTCTAGAGTTCCATTGAAAGAAAAAAGTGTTGTGATTTCAGGCGCAATTACTAAATATGATGAGGGCAACGCCACACTTAGGTGGTTGATCGGTTTTGGAGCTGGGAGTTCTCATTTCGACGCAAATGTTAAAATTACGGATTCTGTAAGTAATAATGAGTTAGGAGCTATTGTTGTTGATAAACACAGTTGGGCCGGAGGGGGGATAATGGCATCGGCGCAAACGCCTGAAGGTTTTATGGATGGGGCTGCTAAGAAAATTGCACAAGAAGTTGCTAACACAAAAAAGAATACTTCAGGCAATATCGTTACTAAAGATTAGTACGATTTTTCCGCCTACTCTTCCAAAATAACGAGTGATGACCCCGCCAGACTCAAAACTGGCGGGGAACTTCGCCGCCGCTTCGCGGCGGTCGGCCTCTGAAACGGATATATTATCTCAAATGATGAGGGTTAATCTTTTGGCCAGAATTGGTCTATTCAGACTGCTAAGCAAATGGAGGGTGTGTGGGTTTGTTTTAGCTGTCTGCCGCAAGTGAAAATTGTAAAAAAGCTTAAGGATTTTTTAATCTTTTTATCTCACCTCTTCCGTGTACTTTTTTATTGTTTTTATAGTAATTTTTTTCTTACATTTTTGTGTGTGTGTGTTAAAAGTTCCGCATAAGTAGTATTTATTTTTCAATTAAAACTACCAAAAATGAAGAAAACGGTGTTGGCCTCATTATGCCTGTTAGTTGGGCTTGGTCCTGTTCTTTCAGGATGCGCCACAATAATTGATGGCACAAAACAAAAGGTTAGTTTCTCAAGTAACCCATCGCATGCTGAGATAATCGTTGATGGGAAAGTATTAGGGACAACACCGTTAACTCAAGATTTATCAAAAAAAACAGAGCATAGTGTAACGCTAAACCTTAGTGGATATCACCCATATGAAGTGAAGCTAACCAAGAAAGTGAACAGTTGGGTTTGGGGAAATCTTGTGTTCGGTGGACTTATTGGTTTGGGTGTTGATGCTCTCACTGGGGGACTTTATGAACTGACTCCTTCTCAAATAAATGCTGACCTAAAAGTCAAAGGCTATTCTTCAAATAGTGTCGTAGATAAAACCCTTTATGTTACCGTGACACTGCATCCTGACAGTTCATGGAAAAAAATAGGAAACCTTGAAAGTTTGTAATTTTTTTAGAAACGAAAAGTAACTCACCGTAGCAGATCTACGGTGAGTTACTTTTGGAAAAATTTAAACTAAACACTTTGGAGATGCTATGAAAAACAAAGTCAAATGTCTTGCTGCTGTTGGTTTATTATCTCTTGCCTTACCTTATTCCAAAGTTATGGCTGATGACCAAAAAGTCGCGGTTGACTTAACAACTAACATTATTATTAGCCCTGGTTACCATGATTTTGTCCAAAGCCACTTTTCTAGTACTACTGGCATTGGTGGATGGTACGGTGTTGGTGCAGGAGTTAAATTTAATCTCAACGAACAAACAAGCATAACACCAGGTGTAGATTTTCTAATAAATCAGCTGGAAATTAACTACTATGGGTATTATAGTTCTACAGGCACATATACAAACACGATTTTCCTTCCAAAAGTTGTAGGACGTTACCAATTCCAACCTAAATCACCATCTCCATTTATCGAAGCTGAACTGAATTATAATCTTCCAAGTAGTGATTGGTTTGATTTTAAATCCGGCGGCATTGGTTATGGCGGAACGCTAGGTTATCAGTTTAGTCCTGCATTGAGAATACAGTGTGGTTACGAATACATCCCAGTAAAGACCGGCTATATAAATACAGATTCTGTAAATATGGGAGGCTTCGTGGCGAAAGCAGGATTCTCTTTCTGAGGTTAGATTCTTTTCTATTACAATTGAAAGAATTAGGTAATCTCTCTTAATTGGTTTTTTCTTCCTTTTTGTGCCCGTTCGATATCGGACGGGCAACCTTTTTTATGTTATACGAGGCGTTTGGCCCCATCTCCAGTCTTTTGGCGTTACTTTGCCAAGGCCGCAAGCGCTCAAATATCTGCAAGTGCTTAATTCTGATGTCGTCGCCTTTTTAGTTATCTCAGCAAACTCTTCAGGAGTGAAATGTCCCCGAGTTTACAAAAACGGGTCAGGTATTTTTTTCCTTGCTTTAAAAACAATAATTCGTCCTTTCTTGTTATCTGCCTTTCTACTTTCTATTGTCCGGTCATTTTTGGTTGTCTCCTCCCCTACCCCGCCGTCCAAAAATAATTGCGTTTTGCTCTTTATTGTGCTACATTGTAGCTACAAAAGGAGGGTATTGATATGATTGAAAATTCAGTGGTCAGGGCAAGGATTGACGCCGCAACGAAGGCCGAGGCTTCCGCTGTACTGGCTTCCATAGGGCTTTCCGTGTCCGATGCCGTAAGGCTTATGTTGAAACGGGTTGTTGCTGAAAAGGCATTGCCTTTTGAGCCGCTTATTCCCAATGCAGAAACGATTGAGGCCATTAAAGCCGCCCGCCGTGGAGAACTCACTACAGCCGCTTCTTTGGATGGATTGTTTCAGGGTCTAAATGCGGACGATTAAATATACCAGCCGCTTCAAACGTGACTATCGCCGCGAGAAATCAGGGATACACGGCAAGAAACTTGACGAGCTCTTGAAGGCTACCCTTAGCCTTTTGGCAGAGGACAAGGCTTTGCCCCCTAATGCCGTCGATCATGCGCTGATCGGGACGTTGAATGATTGCCGTGATTGCCACATCCGGCCCGATCTTATTTTGATCTACCGGAAAATAGACGACGACGTTCTTGAATTGGTGCGCCTTGGTTCGCATAGCGAGTTAGGGCTATGACGCCATTTTCTTTTCCCTATTGCCCTTCTTATGTTTCTGCAAATGTAATTATCGTTTTTTAAGTAATTCTTTCTTTCTGTCTTTCTTCCCTTCTTTTTATCGTTAAACCAGCAGTCACAGCGTAGCACGGACGAATCCGCCGAAGGCGGCAGAACGGGTGCTATTCGCTTTGCTCACCGAGCCTGAAGGAGTCTCGGCCTTGCGGTAACGCCCCCTTTCGCAAGCCTAAGGGGTTTCACCCCTCGCGCACGCAAGGGTAAAGGCTTCGCCCGATTGGGGGGTGTCCCCAACCTTCCGGCGCCTACGGCAAGAGCCTTCGGCTTGTGCAGGTTGGGTGATCCCCCTCCCCCCAATCGCCCTTGCGATTGCTACCCCCAGTCTCGCCGACAGCAAGGTTGCATCACATCGATGCAACCAAAACTGAAAGGAAGACAACATCATGACGACCACGAAAACATTGACCAAGGACGACTTGCGGCAATTCACAGGCTCCGAGCAATGGTATCGCCACGGCATTAACCGCAGCGTACTTTTCACCGACGGCGCAAAATACGTTGCCGACACAGGCGGCGCTTATTGGCTTCTTGATGAAATCGCTTTGGCGCAGTGTCATAACAAGCGCGTTGCGGGTGAAGAATTCCAGCTTTGGAAACTCGCGGTTAATCTCGACCAGAACACGGCGATGCTCACATGCGACGACGGCAACGGCAACATCGTTTTCCGCAAGAAGATCGAATTCACCGACTTCCCGCTTGAGGAAATCAGTCTGTATTTCTGCAACAATACCATCCACTTGCCGAGCGAGTATTAAACCAAGGAAAGCGCCCAGGCTAAACGCTTGGGCGCTTTTTCTTTTTGGGTAAAAATTGGTTTGTTTATTAGTTTATTTCTTTGTTTCTTTCTTTATATCTTTCTTCAAAAATCAAACAAAACCGCCATGCGTCCAGTCGAATTCACACCCGAAGAGATCATTAAAGCTGGTCAGGAACTGCAAGCCGTCGGGCGTAATATCACAGGCTTTGCCTTGCGCCAGAAGGTAGGCGGCGGCAGCCCTGCCCGCCTCAAGCAAGTCTGGGACGAACACCTCCAAAGCCAAGTAGAAACCAAGGCCGAGCCTGTCGCAGAACTTCCCCTTGAAGTGGCAGAAGCAATGGCCTCCGTCAACAAAGCGCTTGCGGAGCGCCTGACGGCGCTTGCCATTGAGGTGAACGATAAGGCAGTGAAGGCGGCAGAACGTCGCGTTGCCGACGTTCTCCGCAGTGCAAGCGAGCATCGGGAAGAGGCCGAGCGCGAATTAGCCGACGCCTCACAAACCGTCGAGGATTTAGAAACCAAGCTGGACGAAGCCAAGGCGACCGCCGAAGGGCTGGAATCCCGCCTTGCCGAAATCCAGACCGACCACCAGACCCAAGCCGTCAAATTGGCGCAAGTGTCCGAGCGTCTGGCGTTGATCGAGGAAGAACGTGCCCGTTACGAGCAGCAGACCGAGCAAATGCGAAATGAACGCGATACAAGCCGAGAGGATGCAGCCAAGTTGCGCGGAACGGTTGAGGCATTACAAACCCAAGTGAAGGAACTCATGCAAGCCCTTGGGGGGCGTCAGGCCGAGAAAGGTTGAAAGCCAACGTCTGCCGGAGAGGGTGAAATATGCCCCTAGGCGCAGAAAAAGAATCGTGCTTTTTTGTTTTCTATCCTGTATCTTTCCTGACAAGAAAGACAGAAAGCGGAATATCTGCTAATAACGAAAGCAAGAAAGAGCGAAAGAACGAAATATGAAAACCATTGTTCTTGCAAGCCAAAAAGGCGGGGCAGGGAAGACAACCATCGCCGCCCACCTTGCCGTTGCCGCTGAACTGGCGGGCGATAGCCCTTGTGTCATGATCGACACCGACCCGCAGGAATCGCTTGTTGCTTGGTGGAATTGCCGCCAGAGCGAAACCCCAGCCTTTGCCCCCTCAACCCTAAAAGAACTATCCGAAAAGCTTGAAGCACTCGACAAGGCGGGTTTTGCCTATGCCTTTATTGACACCCCGCCAGCCATTACGGAATCCATCCGCGCCGTTGTCGCTTTAGCCGACTTCGTTCTTATTCCGACACGCCCCAGCCCTCACGATCTTCGCGCCGTAGGCCAGACGGTAGAACTTGCCGCCGGAGCGAACAGACCGTTTGCCTTTGTTGTTACCCAAGCAAAGCCAAACAGCCGCTTGACCGTTCAGGCTATGGCGTCACTGTCAGAACATGGCGTTGTCGCCCCGTCTATTATTCACGACCGCGTAGACTTCGCTTCCTCGATGATCGACGGACGCACCGTTCTTGAAATCGACCCGAAAGGGCGGAGCGCCGCCGAAGCCGTTGCGCTTTGGGCTTTCGTGAAAACACGAATTAAAGAAAACAATAAAAAACGATAAGAAGAAGGGAAGAAACCATGAATAAGAAAGCCGCCACTTTATCATCCTCTTTGGTTGCCATCAAAGGCAAGGCAGCAGCGCCAGCCGATGCCAAAGGCAGACACCATGAGCCGTCAGTCTTATCGGCCTCATCGTCGCCGTTGAATTTCAAGGTTGATGCAGACTTCCGCCGCCGTTTCCGGCAACATGCAGCCAACAAGGATCTAAAACTAAATGAACTCTTGCGCGAAGCCTTGGAAGCGTGGGAAGAAAAACACGGGCTGAGATAGCCGCCAAAAGGATGAGCGATTGAAAGACCTCACACCCATAAACCGCCGCATCATCGAAGCCGCC
>QVQF01000214.1 GCA_003584895.1 Methylococcales bacterium | reverse complement strand
GGGCAGGGGAGAGAGTGGGGCTATCGTCTAAATATGCTTGATTATTAGGCGCTGCTACGCGGTTATTTTAACCTATTTATGGCTAGTTGAGGCTTTGTTGTTCTGTAAGCATTTAACTATTGGGTATTTCTGAGTGTTTATATTTATCTTTAAAAGGTTGATAAGGTTCTTCAGAAATTATATCGGGGTTCATATGAAAAAAGATGGTCGTTAATACCTCATCAAATGCTAAATAATTCTCAGCGATAACTGTAAAAAAAGAAAAGATAGCGTCACTTAATTTAGGGCTGCTCACTACCAAATGCAGGCCTTTATAAGGATGTTTTTTGCGTCGTTTAGTAAGTAGTTTTTGGGTTCTTATGACTGTTTCATTGCTGCCGTATTTAGAGAGTAAGTTTAATAAAGTTTTGCTGCAATTCTCCTTGGGCATATAAAACGGTAGGCAAAGCACTTTAAAAAAAACAACAGGAGATGATAGTAATATGTCAGTCATACACACTGGTTCTGTTAGCGTTAATCGACGATAATAAAATTGCCCCAGCAAATACCACTGTCTCTGACTTAGTAAACTATTCGGATTATACTTGCACACCGCTTGCTCAATGATATGCTCCAAGTCTAAATCACCTTTGGCTTTATTAGCCTTTACAGAGACAATCTCAATATTATCAGGACAATATCCACGCGTGTTATCAACTCTATCAACAGACCAATCCGTCATCTCCTGATGAGCAAAGGTAAAAGGTTCTTCAGTAATGGGACAAACACCGTTAGTTTGCTGTAACTTTTCTATTAAGTCATTAGCCGTAATAGTGACCTCATAGCCATTTTTTAAACAGCGATCTCTGATACTCAGTATTTTTTTCTCAAACTTGTTAATGTGTTGTTTTGATACATTTTGAATTTTTCCCGCTTCAAATCCGTACTGGACTTGCTGTAGATGTTCCTCGCTAAACCTACTTAGGTCTAAGGCTAAATCAAAACGATAATGATCAAAGCCAATCTCAAAGGCTAAATTACTCATAATAAATCTCCAAAGCTATAACGAATCTTAAAAATTGATTTACACATTGCTGGCCTAGGCGTGACTACTTTAAAGCCATAATATAATGTTTCGCATAATGTATATTATGTTAAATTAATATAATATTAGCATTATTACATATCCATGAAGAAACCTACTCCTAATGCTATCTCAGCTAAAACCATTTAATTATTAGTTCTTAAAAATGCTTCGAACATCAGTAATGACCAAATCGGTGTGCTGTAATCTTTTAATCCACTTTGATGTTGATTGAGCATGTGCGCTATAAAAGTTTGATTAAACAAACCACATTGCTTGATAGTTTCACCCAGTAACGCCTCTCTGACTTTTTCTTTTAATGGTCCTTTAAACCAAGCATCTAAAGGTACGGCAAAGCCCATTTTTGGTCGATATAAAATATCGTCTGGTAAATAGGTTTCTAAGGATTTTTTAAAGATATATTTACCGACTCGTCCTTTAAGTTTCATGTCGGGTGGTAAACCCGCTATCCATTCTACTAATTGATGATCTAATAACGGCACTCTAACTTCCAAGGCATGAGCCATGCTAGCTCTGTCGACTTTAGTCAGAATATCTCCGGGCAAATAAGTTTTGATATCAAGATACTGCACTAATGATAATGGATTGTCCGTTTGTGAATTAGCGGCATGTCGCCTAAAAACTTCAATAGCTTGATAACCTTGTAATTCTTGTTTTAATTGCGGACTAAACAAGTTATTACGTATTTCATTAGTTAAGGTCGAAACACTATGAAAATAACCTTCTAATGAATCTCTCGAGATTGACTCAAACGTTGATTTTGCTCTAAACAGTTTAGGTGCCCAATCTGCTTTAGGATAAATCTGCCCTAACATTCCAAACACAGGTTTTCTAATGTTTGTAGGTAACCAAGAGCGCATTTGTTCTTCGTATTTATGCCAACGATATCGTCGATAACCGGCTAAATTTTCATCACCGCCATCACCTGATAACACCACGGTTACTTGTTTTTTAGCTAGTTCACAAACTTTATATGTCGGCAATGCCGAACTATCCGCATAAGGTTCATCATAGAGATCTGCCAATTGATCGATTAAACTTAAATCATCGGCATTAACTTGTTCTACACGATGCTGCGTGTGATAACGTTCTGCCACTTGCGCAGCAAATTTTGATTCATTATAGGCAGGATCACCAAAAGATATAGAACAAGTATTAACAGGATCTTTTGATAATCCTGCCATCATTGCGACGATAGCACTGGAATCGACGCCGCCCGATAAAAAAGCACCTAAAGGTACGTCTGCAACCATTCTTATTTTAACGGCTTCGCGTAAGCGTGTTATCAGTTCTTCACCTGTTGCTTGTTCATCTTGTGCAGGTCTAGGTGTAAAACTAAGGTTCCAATATTGTCTAGGCTTATAGTTAGGCTGACCACGCTTCAAGGTTAAACAAAAACCAGGTTCTAATTTAAAAACGTTTTTATAGATGGTTTTTGGATCAGGAATATAACCAAAACCAAAATAATCTTCGATAGCCGTAGCATCAAATATTTTTGGTAAATCAGGATGTTTTTTAAGAGCTTTTAATTCTGAACTGAAAATAAAGTAACCGCTGGTTAATTCTGCATAATATAAGGGTTTAACTCCTAAGCGATCTCTTGCCAGAAATAAATTTTGTTGATTTTTGTCCCAAACCGCAAAAGCAAACATACCGCGAAATCGCTCTACACAGTCTTCACCCCAGGCTTGCCATGCATATAATATTACTTCAGTATCACAATGAGTTTTAAAGTGATAGCCTAGCTCTTCTAGCTCTTTTTTTAAATCTAAGAAGTTATAGACTTCACCATTATAAGTAAGCACAACATTATTATCATTACTGATCATGGGTTGCTGGCCACTGCTTAAATCAATAATAGATAATCGTCTATGACCGAAGCCTAGGCCCGCTTCTATATGAAGATTGCCCTCATCGGGACCACGATGATGTTGGCTTTCATTCATTCGCGAGAGTAAATCTCGATTAATTTCTCGCTTTCCTTTGAGATCAAAGATGCCAACAATTCCACACATAGTTGCTATTCCTGTTTGATTGTTACTAATGCCATGATCACTTTACTGAGCCATCATCGGTGATGCCCTACTAATTTTGCAATAAGCTTAACAACTGCTTGACGTTATGCTCCCAGCTAAACATCTTTTGTACAAAATCACGATTTTGATGTGCGGATTCGTTTTTTTGTAATTGCACAATAATTTCACGGGCTATAAGTTCAATGCTATCAGCCACTGTAACAGCAAGCTCTTGTTGATAAGCTATACCTTCCATAGCAGCCGTTGTAGCCACTACATATTTTTCCATGGCCATAGCTTCTAAAACTTTATTCTGTATGCCTCGTGCTATTCTTAAGGGTGCCACCACTAAGTGGGCATGCGCAAGATAGGGTCTAATATCATCAACGGCTCCCGTCACTACGATGGTATTATTCGCTAAGGATAATACCTCTTTAGTCGGCTTTGACCCGACTATATAAAATTTTACAGATGTCAGTTGTTGAATGATTAATGGAAAAATTGCATTCGCAAACCATAGTACAGCATCTACGTTTGCCCAATAATCCATAGCACCTGTAAAGACAATAATCTGATCATCTTTGGCATAAGGTGAACTAAAACTTAGTTCGGACGAAAAATACTCAGTATCTACGCCATTATTAATATGAGTAACTTTATGGCTAACTTCAGGTGCCAGTGTTTTAAATAATTCGACTTCTTGTTCCGAAACAAAAATACTCGCCCTAGCCTGCTCAGCTATAATTTTTTCATAGTTCAATAAATAATGAGCTTCACGTTGATAAATCCAGTGCTTAAGGCCTTTACAACGCTGTGCATATTGCCGCCACTTGTCAGAGTCCACATCAACAAAATCAACAATTATGTCAATACTCTGATCATCGTTAATAAATTGCGCCATAACCGATGAAAATATCAATATCTTAGTAATCGAATGAGCGCTTATTGTTTGATTTATCCACTCTTGCATACGCTTATTCTTATAATAAGGTAGGCTGAGTGGTTCGCCTGTTACTAAACCCTGCAGGCTTTTTATTTTAGCTAGTAATGAGTTAAGCTCTATATAACAAGTACTTTCACATTGATCATCGAGTTTGTCGGTGTACTGCCAATCATTAGGGTCATCAATAAAGGTACCCAGATGTATCTTAAAGTTTAAGCTTAAATACTTTAATAAATGATAGGATCGTATCTTGTCGCCTTTATTAGGTGGATAAGGGATGCGATGGGCCAGAAACAATAAATCTTGCATAATTTAACGATAAGTTGAGTTTAACTTAAATCTTTAGATAACCAAGGACCGACCCATTGACTAACTGCTAAAGGCAAGTGTTTCCAAGCAGCGATAAAGTATTTATATTTAGGATTAAGTGGATTAATGTCGGGTATGGTCTTGGCATTTACTAGATAAAACTCATAAAACATAGGCTTGGGGTTAAAGCCCCAATTCTTTTTAAAACTATAAGAGCCGGTACCAATTTTACTACGCCCATAATCAAATACTTTACAGCCTTTTTCTACTGCACGGCGCATGACTTCCCAATACATAAAATCATTGCCTTTCAGATTTCGTGCTAAATCAGTTCCGCCACCATAGTAAGGTAATACTTGATCTTTAAAATAAAAATTCATGACGCTGGCAACTAAATAACCATTATGTAGCACAGTGAGTATTTCACATTGATCTGCAAAAACTTCTTTAAGGATTTGAAAATATTTTTTTGAAAAAACCGGTGTCCCAAGATTTCTAACGCTCTCGGAGTAAGCTCGATATAGCCTATTAACATCGTTATCTATCACGCTATTTAATCCAGCCTCTATACCTTTTCTTACCATCGCTCGTTGTTTTCTAGGTATTGCTAAAAAGTTTTTTTCAACGTCAGAATCTAACTTTTTTCTAAAAGAAACATAAAGTTCTTTGTGAGGTCTTTCAGGTGTTTTCTGAACTTGGTTTCTCATTTCTAAATAATCTACCCCTAGCACAGTAGCCAAGCGGCAAGATTCTTCATCGAGTGTAATATAAGATTCTTCATCATTAGCGACTATGCCGCCATAAACACAAGGTGCAATTGAAACTAGGCTATTACCAAAAAATAAACTCTTAATATGTACCAAAGGCAATATTCCGGTAATAAGGCCATTATGTTCAACATAAATATAATAGGTATCATGTCCAAAGGCTTTACTTATAACTTCTTTCCAGCCGGCCTGATGAAAAAAAGTAGCTTCATTATTAGCTTTAACAAAGTCATCCCAGCGCGAATAATCTTCAATAGTCAGTGTTTTAATCATAGTTTTGACTTTGGTTCATATGGAATACATTTTCCATCGTATCCCACTTAAAATCAGTTAATAGCTGGTATATTCTAAATTCCATTTTCTCTAAATTCAGATAATGTCGTGTGCGTGTTTTTAAACTTAAGCCTGATTGCCTAGGTTGCTTAGGATCGATTTCCCATGGATGAAAATAGAAAATAGCCGATTGTTGTTCTTGATTGTTAACTCTATTCAGCGCCCATTTTGAAACGGCATAAGGATAAAATCTAAAGAACCCCCCTCCTCCACATGGCCAATTTTTATTACCAAATCGAATCGTAGTAATAGGAATTTCTTTAAATTTCTTATGTTTTATTGGTTCATACATAAATCTAGGTCCATCAGGCATGCCATATAGATCATGTTTAACTGGATAAATACTGGAGCTATATTTAAAGCCTAGTTCTTGCAGCACATTTAAAGCCCATAGATTACTGGCATTAATTGAATAACTGGCCGCTCGATATCCTTTAATTTGTTTTCCGGTAAATTGTTCTAGGATATTTTTTGCTTTATAAACATCTGATCTGAATTGCTCAGGTGTTTGTTCAGTAACTCTGATATGTTCATAACCATGACAAGCCAATTCATGTCCATCTGATACGATACGCTTAACCATTTCTGGATATCGCTCAGCAATCCAACCTAAGGTAAAAAAAGTAGCCTTTACTTGTTTCTCATTTAACATATCCAATATTTTATGAGTGTTACTTTCAACTCTATGCGGGATGCTTCCCCATTGATTTTTAGAAATATAAGATTCAAAAGCTGATACTTGAAAGTAATCTTCTACATCAATAGTTAGAGCATTTAATATGCATTTTTTCATAGCTACCTAATACCAATAGTTATAATTTATAGCGTTTCGTTATAAATAGTGTCCATGTCCAGTTGTAATAAAATCGCTTTACGCAATAAAATACGCTCCTTAGCTATTGTTTTTTGCAAATCAATAACGGTCTTTTCTAAACTGGAAATTCGCTCTTCAAATGTATTTTTTATGGTGCTAGTTTTAGTAGTGATATTTTGGATTTCATGGGTAGTCAAGGATGATTCATCTTCAATATCTGCGATGACTTTTTCAATAGCGGATAAGTTAATAACTTTTAATTCGTCAAGATAACCAAATAACAACACTCTATCGCATAACGTATTAATACATCGAGGTATACCTTGAGTGTATGAAAAAATAGTATTAAAAACATCATCTTCAAACTGAGGCGTATTTTGCCACCCTGCTTTTTCTAATCGAAATAAAATATAGTTTTTTGTTTCATCTGCATTTAAAGCTTTTAATTGATAGGTGGCTACTATGCGTTGTTTTAACTGTTCCATTTCAGGTAATAATAATGCATCACTCAATTGTTGTTGACCTATCAAAAAGGTCTGAAAAAGTGATTTTCCTGATAACTCAAAATTAGATAACATACGTAATTCTTCTAAAGCATCTTTAGGAAGGTTTTGTGCTTCATCCACTATCATCAACACTCTCTTTCCTTCCATCGCTTGTTGAATAAAAAAACATTCAATGCGTGTTAAGAGCGTCGATTTATCTTCACCTTCATAAGAAAGACCAAAGGTAGCAGATATTATTTTTAATAAATCGTCTGCACCTACCTGAGATGACACCATAATGCCGATCGTTATGTTTTCATTATTTAAACTAGTAACTAATTGTTTAACCAACATGGTTTTACCAGTTCCTGGTTTACCAGTAACCACCACAAAACCTTCACCTTGAGTTAATCCATAGCGCATATAAGCTAATGCTCGTTTATGTACAGCGCTATTAAAAAAAAAGTCACTATCAGCAGTCAACTGAAAAGGCTTTTTACTTAAATTATAGAAACCATCATACATAATTAAAATCTCATAGAAAGTGTCGCAGTTACCCTATTATCTTCATAGCCATTTATTGGGATTAACTGATTAATAGTACCGATGCTAGATGAATGATTCATATGTTGGAATTCAACTATGCCATTTAAATTAGGGGTAATGGCACGATTCAACCCAACTAGAGCCATGTAATATTGACTATTAGCTGAACCTTGATTAGAAATAGTTTGCCATGTTGGTCTAAGGTATAAACTTGTTTTACTCGCAAATGGCCAACTCCAGTTACCACTAACCCCAATGACCTTTTGATTATTTCCATTACTATTTAAATAAGTATAATCTTGATCATAAGCATTGAGTGTGACATTGCTTTTTCCAGGATTAAAAGAAACAGATAAATTCCACGCTTTTGAAACGATGACATTATTAGTTAAGATTGGGTTATTAATAATGAACTGATTGGGACCCTGATTAGTGACAGGATTAATTAACTGTTGGTTTTGAACTAATATTTGCTGTGATGTCGTGGTGGTATTAATGTGCGTTAGGCTCCATGTTGACCTAGGCGCTTGATAATGCAAGGCTGTTTGCCAGTTTTGTCCAGAATTTCCGCTACCTCCTATACCTGAAGTTGCTCCAGTATTTGTGCTTGAATTAGTTGTATTTGCTGTAGATGTTGTAGTAGATGATTGTCCAAAACTGGTTCCTACAGAATTATCACTATAGGTAGTTGTCCACGTTAAGCGAGTCATAGGTGAAATAAAAACGGTAGCAAAACTATTATTACCTGCTCCTACAGTAACACTAAAGCGTTGACTTGGTTGCCATTGTCCACCGGCAGTGTAATAGGCGCCGTTATTTCCAGAACTGGTTGAAGATTGATAACTCGTGTTGCTATAACCACCTTGGGTAAAGACATTAAAATAAGCATTAATTGGAACACTCACTCTAGCACTAGAATTCTGATAACTTACATTTTGGCCAGTCGCAACATAGCTTTCATTGTTATTAAAGGCTAGATTCCATCTGACACGCTGAAAATAAGTCCCACTGTTTAGTCCCATGGTTTCTACCAAATTAAAAGTATTTGAAATAGGTGCTAAGGAACTATTGGAAGACGAACTTGCATTAGAACTGGTTGCTATGGTGTTGGCATTGACCTGAAAAATACCATTAGCATAATTTGAAATATGGGGTGTCCAAATAGGCGCAAGGCCGAAAGTATAAACATTGCTGCTATTGCTAGAGCCATTTATATTACTTGCACCTATCAGGTTATTATTAATGTTTTGTTGGCTGATAGAGCTTGTAGAATTAAGGAATAAGGTATTGGGAATAAATGTACTACGAGAACTAGACTGCAATTGATTATAGATATTGAGGCTGTTATTGCCACCAGCATTATATAAATTTTGCATTCTATAATTAAGATTCATAGTCGATAAAGGGGATTGTCCGGTAATTAGTACACCTGGATTAATCGCTTCAACGAAAGCACCTTGCTGACTGCCAGAAGGCGCTAAAGCAATATTGTCAGAATAAATTTCTTGAGCCTGAATCGTTTTATTAATAGTCCAACTAATTGCATGAGCTTGATGACTCAAAAATACTATACATAAATTAGCCATAGTAATAATCAGCCGAAATGACAGTAATTTACAATTATGTATGCGAACAGGCATTTTTGATTGTGATCTCATATTTGATTATAGTGAATTATTGTTTATACATGCAGCGCAAGACATATCAATGCGCATATTGACCATATCCGTAGCCATAACCATAGTAATTAATATCCATATTTCTTTTAGTTTTGTTAAATAAAGCTAAAACAACATCACAAGTAGCAAGCTTTGCAACTGATTCCATGACTACATTTTGCATGGTTTTTTCAGCTTCAATAACTAAAACGACTTGACCTACCAATCTAGCTAAAACTTCACCTTGAGTTGCTGCTAATAAGGGTGGCGAATCGAAAATCACAATTCTGTCGGGATACCGATTACTTAATTCTTCAACAAATAAAGCCATTTTATTACTTGATAATAATTCGGTAGAGTAATCATGTAGTTTTCCTGCAGGAATAACACCTAATCCAGGAATACTGGTTTTAATAATAATGTCAGAGAAGTTTATATCTGCACCATCAAGATATTCAATTAATCCAGGAGAATCATTAATTCCTAAAACTTTTGATATAGAGGGTCTTGCAACATCGGCATCGATGAGTAACACTTTTTTATCACGTTCATTAGCAATACTTAAAGCTAAATTTATGGCTGTAAAGGTTTTTCCCTCACCAGGCAGACTGCTCGTTATTAAAATAAGATTTGCTCTAGCTATGCCGTTGTGACCATTCCCAAAAGCATTGTTGACTAAAGGACGCTTTATATTTCTGTATTCTTCTATGGCTTCTGTGTTTAAACTACCTGGCGCTGCAAATCCTAAATCTGATAATCTTTTCCAATCTATATCTACGACGATATTTTTATCATCATTAAGGTTAGGAGTTACTTTATTCGTATTTATAATGTCGTCAGTTACAACACTAATATTATCTTCGTTAGTTACCTTAGATTTACAAGTTAAAATAGTATTTACTTCTATCTCTTCATTGTTAGATTTATTTAATGCCTTTTCAATAATGCTCATTTATACCTCTCTATAAAGGACTATGTCTTTAACTAAAAACAGACAGACCCAGAAGATTTATCTTTACTATATCAGCCGTCATAAAACCAAGATAAATAACAAAAAGACATAAGACGCCGGCCCCATATTTAAACATCTCATTTCTATATTTAATGAGTTCTTCAGGTCTATATTTCATAGATATACTGCCTAAAATGGGTAAACCGGTAAATTGTCGCAGTTGCGATATAGACATGAAAGTAGGTCTTATTAGATAGAGTAATACCGCAACAGCTAAACTAATAATTATGCTCACTACTAAAACCCCAGAATATAATAATTTACGTTTAGGTGAAGACGCCTTTAGTGGCATATTTGGTGCATCTGCAATCTTAAACTTTAATGCTTCTGCTTGATTGTCTACTTTTTCTGACATAACAGCTGTCTCGCGACTAGAAAGTAATCGGTCATAATTGTTTTTGATTTGAGAATAATCACGATTTAAATTTTCTATTTCTGTTTCGATAGAAAGTCTTGAGTTTAGCTCTTCTTGTTCTTTTACTAAGCGCTGTTGGAATATTTCAATTCGAGAGTTAATTGAAGCAATATTGGCATCTACCTCATTAATAGCAACTTTTATACTTTGAACGTATGGATTATTTAGTACCGCAGTATCTAGCCCTCCAGCATCTACAACTTTTGCCTGCTTTACAGCATTGCGAATCTGTAATTCCTTAATTGTTTTATTAATATGGGAAACTTCTGGATGATTTTCTGTAAATTTAATGAGCAGTTCATTTTTTCTTTGCTTAAGATTAGCAATTTGTACATCATCTTCTACAGAAGCAACCTCTGTTGAACTTTTCCATTCATCATCATTGTCATCCGATGTTAATGATTCCTCTAGTTGTTCGGTTAATTTTGCTTTTCTTGATATAGCTTCTTTTAGACCTAGCTTAGCATCTTCTAACTCTTTACTCATAGCTTGTATCTTGCCTATTTGATCACCACCTTGACCTGGTAATAGGCCTAAATTTGTACGCTTAAAATTCTCTCGTGCTTTTTCACCATTTCTTAAGCGCATTTCATATTCTTGTATTTGCTCATCTATAAAACGCTGCGCACTATCAGAGTTTCCATGCGTAGATAATTGAGTTTGCTCTGAAAATACTGTTAATACAGCTTGAACAACATTTTTAGCCATATCGGGACTGCTGGCTTCATATTGAATGGTAAAAATATCTTCAGTGCCGCCATTAATGTGTATGTCTTTTTTTAAATCATTAATGAGCTCTTCTTGTTCTGTTGGTGTTCTTATGGTTTTATCTAAATCAGATAACTTGGTGATTTGTTCTAAATTACCTTTAGTAAACATTAACTGCTGCATAACACGCAGCAACCCCCTAACATCGGCTTCAATGGCCATACCTGACAACAATGGTTGCAACATGGTTCTTGTTTCAACGTGCACCTTAGCTACAGAAGTATATTTGTCAGGCATCATTGAAACATAGGTCCATCCGCATATAGATAACACCCATGTCATAATCAATGCTGTCCATTTGTATTTTAAGGCACCTTTAAGGAAATAAAGGATTTCAGATAATTGCTCTTGCATAGCCGTTTTTTAACCTGTACTTGAAGCCGTAGTTAATAATCAAAAAAATGCTTGAGGTATAATTAATATATCGCCGGGCAATATTTTTACATTAGCAGTTAAATCAGCATTATCGACTAAGTCGTCAATTCTGATTCCAAAATGTTGTGGTTCCCCATCAATGTTTCGAATAATACTTGCACCGTTGCCATCAGCATACTGTCCCAAGCCACCCAGTTGTATTATTAAATCCAGTAAAGTCATATCTTTTTTATAAGGGAAAGCTTTCGCTGAATAATGTGCAGCCGCACCGCCCCCAGAACTACCAGTACCACCTGAACTACCGCCACTTATTTGCCCAATGACTCTGACCTGTTGACTATAAACACCTTGCCCACCTGACACCATAATAACGACCTGTGGATCTCTAACATATTTAGATAAAGCTTTTTCCATAACTCTAGCTAATTGCGATGGTGTTTTTCCACTGGCTAATAAATCTTCTGCCAGTGGAATAGTGATTTTTCCATCAGGCCTCACGTGAGCTGTTGTTGATATATCAGGATTCCCCCACACAAATATACTGACACTATCACCAGGGCCAATAATATAAGTGTAATCTGAAGAAATAACGGCATCATCTTCCTGAGTTAATTGTGGATATCCACACGCAGAAATAAGCGCAACAACAAATAAAAATACAATTTTATTAGTTACCTTAATAGTCTTCATACCACCTCCATAGGGTGAAAATTAAATTAATCTGTAGAATTACGATACTGTATAAGCTAGGAGACTTATTAAACCAAACTACTAACCAGTTTATATCTAACTAAAAAGATATGTTGCAGTGCAGGTTTTAAATTAAATGACTTATAGTGCATGTCCTCTGGTTTTTTCTATGATATCGGCTAAGAGTAATTCTGCTGATTTCTTATCAAAAGGATCATCTGTTTTTTTAGCTAACTCTAGTGCTTGTTTAATTTCATTGATAGCAGAACTGTTATTGCCTATTTTGTAATAGGCGACTCCTAGATGATATCTAAATATGGGTATATTAGGTTTAGTCATTACTAATTTATTGAGTATTTTTATACCTTCGTTAACTTTTCCTTGTTTAATTAAAACCCAAGCATAGGTGTCCTTATAATAAGGCTGTGAAGAGTCTTTAAAATTATCAGCTAAAAGACCCGCCCGGTTCAATTTATCAGCACTACTATAATTTTCGGCTAATATTATCGCTAAGTTGTTAGTTGCTATATCTAGGTTCTTATTTTTATTAAGTAATGCATCATAGTAAGTAACGGCTGTATCATAATTGCCAAGTTTTACATATAAGTTAGCGAGTGATGTAGACAGCTTTATATTGTCAGGGTAGATTTTAAGTCCATCTAGATAAGTTTCTAAAGCCCCTTGGTTATCATTTATAGCTAATTTAACATTAGCCAATAAAGCATAAACTTGAGGGTTAGTTAATTTATCATTAATCATATTCGTTAATAAGCTCTTAGCGGTATCAGCATTTTTATTAGCTATATAGGTCTCTGCAAGAATAATCCCTGCCATTATATTTTTTGGATTCTTTACCCGTAGATTAGTTAAAAACGTTATTAACTGGTTTCGATTATTTAACTTTTCATAACACTGAGCAATATTAGTTAAAATATCGCTGTTGTCAGGTAGTCTTTCTAATAGCTCTGCGTAAATTTCTATAGCCTTAGTAAAATCTCCCTCACCTTGATGTATCTGACCTAGAAAATAACTGGCAAGATCATAGGCTAAAGGACTAGCTGTGTTTGTGATTTTCTGTACAGTCACTTTTGCAGTATTCCAATCACTTTCCATTATATTTAGATTGGCCATTTTTTCTAAAAATTGAATATTATTAGGCGCACTATTTAATGCTTTTTGAATGATATCTTTTGCTAATTTAAGATCGTTAGATGTTAATGCTTTATCATAACTATTCATAACTGCCGGTGGGTTTGCTGGATTTGCTGCAAGCGTACTTGAGAAATGTGCATCAGCTTGT
Organism: Methylococcales bacterium; assembly: GCA_003584895.1. Taxonomy (GTDB): domain Bacteria; phylum Pseudomonadota; class Gammaproteobacteria; order Methylococcales; family Methylomonadaceae; genus Methylobacter_C. The sequence continues at coordinate 3,069 of QVQF01000214.1, read as the reverse complement.
TTCAGGTCACCTTTTATGCGATAAATTTGTGCCAGTAGCATTTGCGCTTCTTCAGAGTTTTCCTTGCTCCAAATGACCTTATTTAAAAAAGTAATTGCTTCGTCGGAATTATTTTGTGTAAGCAATAGTCTTGCTTTTAATACATTGGCATCATCATAACTAGAATTGATTGCTAAAATATCATCAATAATTTTCTTTGATTCTTCGAGTTTTCCAGTATCAAGTGCGATTTTTGCTAATTCAATTTTAGCCGACAAACCTACTTTGGAGTTTTTCTCTAATTTTATAACTTGATTTAGATTATTCTTGGCTTCATCAAAGTTTTTTCGGGCTATCATCCAGCTGGCTAAGTCAAGCAGTATGCGAGGCTGCTCTTTATGAAGCTCAGTAAATAGCGTGTATTTTTCAATCAATTTTTCTTTATTGGTGGCGGCGATAAAATCTAAATATAGAAGTATGGATTGGATATTATTGGGCTCAGCATCAATAATATTTTGTAACAACGCTTCAGCTTCAGGCGTTTTACCGGTTTGCGTATAAATTTTAGCTAAGGTAACTTTAAATTCATTATTTTTTGGATAAGTGGCTACTAGATTTTGATAATCTGCAATCACAGCATCAGGGTTTTTATTTTTTGCATCAAGTTGAATTTTAAAAAAATCTAACCCTATGTTACTTGCATCTGATTTCTTTGCTGATTCAATTAAAGATAATGCTTGAGAAAAATCACCTTTTTCCATAAAGATTAATGATTTTAATGATAAGGCATCTGTATTGTCTGGATGCTCACGCAAAATGTCATCAATAATAGCAAGTGCTTCCGTTGTTTTTTTTTGTTTAATTAGCACAGATGCTTTTAAAGTTAAGGCTTCAATATTTTGACTAGCTTCTTTAAGTACATATTCTGCTTGGGTCATTGCCTCGGCACTATCTTCAAATAATAGCTGTACTTTCCCTAGCTTTAATCTTGCGTCGATAAAGGAAGGCGCTAACTCAACGGTTTTTAGCAAGTTCTCCTTCATTTCTTTGAATTGCCTTTTTTTTTCATTTAATAAGGCCATGTAGTAATAAGTTTCAGCGGTATCTTTGCCTGATTGACTTGAAGCTTTTAGCTCTATCCTCGCTTTTTCTAGCTCCCCTTTATTGATGTACTCCGCACTTTTTGATATATGATCGCTAGCTTTATCTTTTTGATCAGTACAGCCCACTATGATCAAAGTCAGTATCATTAGCGTATATGACTTTGTTAAGGGTAAAAAACTAATTTCTTTTAGAGATAAAGTCATAATTCTATTTAACCTGCTATAAATAGTAAAATATTGTTTTAAGTGAGGTCTAGTCTTATTAAAAATAACGTTGATTTATTTGTGTAACTAGAACATGTGCCAAAAGGTAACAAGCTTATCTACACAATTGTCGTTAGTTGCTTAATACTTTACATTAGGTAGCGCATAGGTTGATGCGCAGTAGTTGTTTATTTTTTATAAAGTTTAGTGTTTGGATCAAATAATTAGGTTTAAAAAACTGTAATTAATAAAACATTAATACCGCATTTTATAGTAAGCCGCAGGTGGTTCAATTAAGAGAGTAAATTCTCTATATAAAGTACTTTTAGGGCCACTTACCTCAAGTATAAAATGCAATGATGGTTCTTTTACGACTTCTTTGGTGCTTAATGTAATATAAAATGATCCGTTGGGTAAAGCTTTTGTCGAAAAATTTATTTTTGACAAAAAAGGTTTCCAAATTAAACCTGCTTCATTAAATTTAGATTGAGAGGCTAAATTAGCTTTTATATCTGCTGGATTTTCACCTTCTGAGACCACTAATAAAATATCAGCATGTAAATTCTGATTAAGTTCTGAATACAGTGTGATATTACCAATACCTAGAGCATAAACACTAACAGGAAACAATAAGACTAAACTTATTACTAGATTAGCTAGAATAAAAACAATGCTCTCCTGGTACCGAATGTCTGGGTGACATCATACCAGAAGAAACTGAACTTAGATGTAGTTTTTTATTAATAATTCTGCAATTTGTACACTATTTAAAGCGGCACCTTTACGAACATTGTCACCAACTACCCATAAATCAATACCTTGCGGGTGAGAAATATCTTCTCTTATGCGTCCAACAAATACATCATCATTGCCAGATGACTCAGTTACTGCGGTAGGATAGCCACCATCTTTACGTGTATCGAGTACAGTAACCCCTGGTGCTTTTTCTAATAAAGCTTTTACTGCGTCTGCGCTTATTTTTGTGCGAGTCTCAATATGTACCGCCTCAGAATGCCCAAAAAACACGGGAACTCTAACCGCAGTTGCATTTACTTGAACGCTATCATCGCCGAGAATCTTTTGTGTTTCCCAAACCATCTTCATTTCTTCTTTGGTATAACCATTGTCCATAAAGACATCAATTTGTGGCAATACATTGAAGGCGATTTGTTTAGGATACACGCTAGGGCTAATAGCTTGCAGATTAAGAAGATTAAGCGTTTGTTTACCTAATTCTTCTATGGCTTCTTTACCGGTTCCAGAAACAGCTTGGTAGGTACAGACATTAATTCTTGTGATACCAGCCGCATCATAAATCGGTTTTAAGGCCACTAGCATTTGTATGGTTGAGCAATTTGGATTAGCAATAATGCCGCGTTTTTTGTAATCAACGATTCTTTCTGGATTAACTTCAGGGATAATCAAGGGAATATCATCGTCATAACGAAATTGAGAGGTATTATCGATGACTATACAACCCGCAGCAGCCGCTATAGGGGCATAAATTTCAGAAATGGAGGCACCAGGGGAAAACAAACCAATTTGTGCCTTAGAAAAGTCAAACGTCGCTAAATCTTGAACCTTTAATGACTCTCCCCTAAATGGAATACGTTTACCCACTGAATTACTGCTCGCCAGTGCATAAACTTCACCTACTGGAAATTGTCTCTCTTCCAATATGGATAACATTGCTTCACCAACAGCACCCGTCGCACCCACAACTGCAACGTTATAAACTTTAGTCATTTAGGCTTACCTTTTGTACATCAAATATTGTTTAAAA
>QVQF01000186.1 GCA_003584895.1 Methylococcales bacterium | reverse complement strand
ATCCAATAGCTATGGCAGCGGCTTTTAAGCGTTATCTGCTTCAGCCTGAACTTTTAAAACTTCATGGTCAGGCAGGGCGTTCAAGGGTGATATCAACATTTAGTTTGAATAGAATGATGACTGATTATATGGCTATTTATGATAAGTTATTGGTAGAACGTGTTTTAAATTAACGGTAATAATATGACGATTAAAAAAACAGCTTTAAACAAAGATAAGCTTAATAAGATTGTGTCGGATGCTAGGCGTAATCAGGAAGTACGTGAGCAATCCTATAGAGGGCAAGCGCTTAAATTGTATCCATGGCTGTGTGGTCGATGTGCGCGTGAGTTTACACATACCAATTTGACAGAACTGACTGTACATCATAAAAATCATAATCATGATGATAATCCTGCTGATGGCAGTAACTGGGAGTTATTGTGTCTTTATTGTCATGATAACGAGCATTCAAGATACGAAGAAACTCGTTTTGGCAGCTCAAAATCTACAGCATCTAATACGCCAAGCTCCAGTCACAATCCTTTTGCTGATTTGAAAAGCTTATTGAATAGTAAGAAATAAGGCGCAAGGCTAAAGGTATAAGGCTAAAACGCTTTTTTTACATCCGGCTTATAGTATTGGGCCGATGCTAGATTTAACCTTTCGCCTTTAGCCCTTTGTCTGCCTTTAGGCGAGTTGGTAGCCTTACATGGTATCAATGCCAAGATTAGCTAAAGTATCGGCGCGTTCATTGCCAGCATCGCCAGAATGGCCTTTCACCCATTTCCATTCGATGGTGTGTGCTGCGATGGAGGCATCTAATCTGCGCCATAAATCTTCATTCTTAACCGGTGCTCTGGCGGCTGTTTTCCAGCCTCTTTTTTTCCAGTTAGGCATCCAGTCAGTAATACCTTTGAGTACATAGCTAGAATCGCTGTTTAATTGTACTGAGCAAGGTTTAGTTAATGACTCTAAGGCTTGTATGGCGGCCATCAGTTCCATGCGGTTATTGGTAGTTAGTTTCTCTGCACCACAAAGTTCTTTGAAATGGCCTTTATAGCTGAGCAAGACCCCCCAGCCGCCCAAACCTGGATTGCCGCGGCAAGCGCCATCGGTGTAAATAATAACAGTGTTAGTCATGATCTTTTATGCGTGCTGAAGGGTGTAATGAATGAACTAAGGATAAGCGAGGCTTACCGTTTTTTATGGGTGTTAACGGAATGATATTGTAACGGCGTTTTATAGCTTTAATGGCATAAGCCGTAGAAAAAAAGCATTGGCTTTGGGTCGCAAATTTACCTTGTTTAGATTTAACAGTATCTAAGTTAAATTCTGAAGAAACCGTCACTTCAAAATTCAATAACTTCAACCAGTCTAAGGTTCTTGAGCGTGAAATAAAATGGCCTCCCCAAGAGTCGGCCATTTTTTTGTCCCACAAATATTGATATCTTACCCAAATACTCCATGGGTTGAAGTTGATTATCACTAACAAGCCCTCGGGCTTAAGGATGCGCTCGATTTCTCTCATGGTTTGGAAACGATAGCTATCGAACTCTAATAAATGGGGGACGATAATCATATCAATACTATCGCTTTGTATGGGTAGACTATAGGCTTTGGCTTGGATTTTTAATGCATCTTTACTGCTTAGTGCTTTGGCATCTAAAACGATGTAGTTTTTATATAAGGTACAATCGATGAACTCATCTTCGTAGCCTAAACCACCAATTTGTAGAATAGTTTGTTGGCAACTGACGGTGATAGATCGCCGTAAATAATCAATTTCAAGCTCTTTTAAGAGCTTGCCTCTAGGTGTTTGGTACCATGCAAATAAGAAATTCCGCTTCATTACTACACTCTATTATGATGTCAAGTTAACGATTATTAATAATAAATGGTACAATCCCGAGCAATGTTGACAACTATACCCTCAGGCTTAAAGATGAAACGTGTTAATTTTAACAGGTCGATTAACTTTTTATTAATATCGATATCGTTAATTATTACCGGTTGTTCTAATGCACCCAAAGAGTCATTAAGCTTAGATCAATCAGAAGCGAGTAAGCAGACTGTAAAAAGTGGTTATGATTATCAATCTTCTAACGCATTAAGCAAGCATAAATTTAAAACAGCATTTACACATCAAGGTACCGTTTGGGAGCGCTTGCTATCCTTGTACGCATTGCCTGACATAAAGCATCCACGCATTGATCGTGCGATTACCTGGTATTTGGAGCATCCTGCGGCACTCGCTATACTTCAGCAACGTGCAGAGCCTTATTTACATCATATACTCGATGAAGTTGAAGCCAATAACATACCTGGTGAATTGGCTTTACTGCCTGTGGTTGAAAGTGCTTTTGTAGCAGATGCTTATTCAAAAGCAGATGCTTCAGGTCTTTGGCAGTTTGTACCCGCGACCGGTAAAGAGTTTGGTCTACAACAAAATGATTGGTATGACGGGCGTCGAGATATTTATGCCTCAACTAAAGCGGCTGCCGTTTATTTAAAACAACTCAATGATAACTTTGATGGCGATTGGTTACTGGCATTAGCGTCTTATAACTGTGGTAAAGGTCGAGTCAGAAAATCGATAGAAAAGAATGAAGATCTTAATTTGGCGACTGATTTTTGGTCGCTTGATTTGCCTGAAGAAACCGAAGACTATGTGCCGCGATTGTTGGCTATAGCCAAGATATTTGCCAATGCTGATGAATACAGAATCCATTTGCAACACATTCCTAATAGACCCTACTTTGAAGTTGTTGATATTAAATCACCTTTAGACTTACATAAAGCTGCGAAACTTGCTAATACACCTTTACATAAGTTTTTAAAGCTTAATCCTGGCTTTAATCGAGCGAGTACGGCTCCTCAGGGACCGCATCGCTTATTGGTGCCGGTTGATCAAGTGCAAGCTTTTAAAGAAAATCTAGCCACGTTACCTTTTTCAGAAAGAGTTGATTTAAGGCAATATGATGAGAGAGTCGCTAGCAATAAAGCACAAGATAAATACAGTCCTCAAATTAACAAAGAAGTCGCTAAATCGCCTACGCAATACACAGTTAAATCAGGTGATAATTTAGCGTCTATTGCTAGTAAAAACCATACCACGCCTACATTGCTCGTTTCAGCTAATCATTTAGGCAAATCTTCGATTCATGCGGGTATGAAGCTTTTGATACCTGAGCAAGGAAAAGTCACTAATCTCGCTTTAGTCGCGCCAACTAAGGCTAAGGCAGTCAATGCTCAGGTTTATGCCATTAAAAAAGGCGATACGATCCAGACTATTGCTAAGTATTTTGCTGTAGCACCACAAGAAATAGCTGGCTGGAACAATACCACTTTAAAAGCCGCTTTAATTCCAGGTCAAAAATTGACTATTAAAAGTGTTATTCCTCAACTAGCCAGTGCAGCGCCTTCAATTCACCTTATTAATTACAAAGTAGGTGAGGGTGATACCTTGGTAAAGATTGCCAAAAAGTTTAATGTGCCGCTGGCAGATTTGCAGAAAACTAATGCCAGCAATTTAGTCAAAGGTTTACATCCAGGTCTTAAACTTAAAGTGTTGGTGGATAGTAGTCAATCTTCGAGTTAACGGTTATTTAAATAACCTATTAATAAATGTCGACAAATGTCCTATTTCTTCAATACAAACAGAATGCTCCATGAGGTAGTCATGCCATTCAATAGAGTAGCCTAAGTCAATAAGTTCTGTGGCTACGGCTTTACCTGTTTCTATTTCAACAATTGAATCTAATATCCCGTGAGCCATAAATATAGGTATGGCACAATTTTCTGGGCTCTGTTCTGAGCTTAACTGTTTAAGTGTAGGTAAGTAGGTTGAAAGCCCGATAATGCCCGCTAGTTTATGGGGATATCTTAAGCCCGTATGTAGAGCTATGACACCACCTTGAGAAAAGCCTGCCAGTAAAATGTGCTCGGAGCTTATGCCTTTATTGATCTCTTGTTCTATTAGCTCTTTTATTCCTAATTCTGATTGATAAATGCCTGCTATATCAACTTGGCGCTCTAAAGACATTTCCAAAATATCATACCAAGCACGCATTTTCGAACCACCATTAATAGTGACTGCCTGAATAGGCGCATTAGGGAAAATGAAATGGATGTTAGGCGCTGCTTTTAGGTGCAATTCCTCCGCTATTTTTTCAAAATCATGACCATCTGCTCCTAAACCATGCAGCCAGATGATCGAATACTGGTGAGCCCCGGTAGGCAGAATTTCTATTGTGCTAAGTTGAGTGTGCATTATGGGCTCCTTTAGAAGGTATAAAAGTGTGAATGATCTTTTTGGTTATTATGTTTGATAGTCAGGGATATTTAATTTAAGTAAAAGCTTATGTTGGGTTGCGAAAAGTTGCAGACTAACAAAATAAAATTCACTTCCTATCATCTGCTGTCATCAATCGGCCTGCTAAGGCATGATCGGAAAAAGTAGTCAGTGCAATACCTAAAATCTGGCAATGTCCGCCTTTAGACTCATAGTGATGTTGGAATTGCTGCAAAAATGACATGGCACTATGGTCTATCAAATAAGCGTTGCTGAGATCAATAATTAGCTTTTGGTTAGATGCTAGTTGATTGAGCGCCTGCTTTAACGGCAATACATTTGAAAATAACACCGAGCCTGATAATTTAATGAGCTGCGTGTCCGTATCGTCAGTTTGAATAGTAAAATAGATTTTGAATAGATTACTAGGCCAGACGCCTCTTGCCAAGCTGATGAGTAATTTCATTAGCGTGCCGATTACCACACCTAATAATAAATTGGTGGCTAAGGTACTGACAATAGTTATTACAAAAATAAATAACTGTTCATTGCCGATGTCTTTAACGCGACTGAAGGTGCTAGGCGATGCTAAGCGATAGCCGATAAAAACTAATAATGCAGCGAGTGCCGCTAAAGGAATGCGTTGTATTAAATCAGTAAAAAACACTACAAATAGTAATAACAACAAGCCATGAAAAAAGTTGGACCATGCGCTTCTTGCGCCGTAACTAATATTAGCGGAGCTACGCACGATTTCAGCAATCATTGGTAAGCCACCTAATAAGCCGGCTATTAGATTACCTATGCCAATGGCGGTTAAGTCTTTATCAACATCGGATGTGCGTTGATAGGGGTCGAGTTGGTCGATAGCCGTGATCGCCAGTAAGCTTTCAATGCTGCCTACTAAGCTGATGCTAAGCACGGCGACCCAAAAGTCTAAGCTGAGTATTTTTGAAAAATCGGGAAAAGCAAAGCTGGCCATAAACTGATCGGGTAAAACAACTAGATAGTTTAAGTCATTATGGACGGCACTATTATCGAAATCAAAATGCCAGGCAAAAAGAGCTCCGACTAACAAAACAATGATTGCGGCTGGAATTTTGCTGTTCATTAACGGCCAAATGATGAGTATTAATAGCGCTAAAAAACTAATTAAAGCTACGTCTAAGTGCAGGGTTGCTAGGCTGTGAGGAATTTGGGCAATAATAGCAAAAAGATTGCCCGCTTCTGGAATGGTTCCTAGCATAACATGGCTTTGTGTCACCATAATAATAATGCCAATAGCGGCTAACATGCCATGTACCACCGAGGCAGGAAAAAATGCACTTAATTGCCCGAGCTTAAAAAAGCCCATTAATAGTTGTATTAGGCTGGCCACCACGATGGCTGCCAAGGTATAACGGTAGCCAGCACTCGCATCGCCGGCACCTAAAGTTTGCACTGCACTTAAAACGACGACAATTAAACCAGCCGCTGGGCCATTGATGGTTAGAAAAGAGCCATTAAGTCGCGACACCAATAGACCACCAATAATCGCAGTAATAATGCCTGCTGAAGGTGGAAAGCCTGATGCAACCGAGATACCTAGACATAAAGGTAGGCCTATGAGAAAGACCAAAAAACCAGACTGTAAGTCATAGCGCCAGTTTTCTTTTAAACCGGCTAAGCCCGTCTTAGGCAGAGTGGAAACAGAAGCTTGAGTCATCATTGTCCTAGAGAGTAAATACCTTATAGGCTAACACTATATCATTAGGCGCTTATGTTTAACGAAAAAAGGCCAAGTTATCTTAGATTAACTTAGCCTTTTTCTTAAATCTTCATAGATTATAATCTACCCATTTTAGCTAGTTTTAAGTTTTCTAGCCGCTAAAGGATGATCGGAGTAGGGGTCATGATATTCGATACCAAGAAACTTACAATGTCCTCCGCGTGCTTCATAGTTATGTTGGAAATCATGAAAGAATTCCATCACTGTATGATCCAGTAAATAAGCATTATTTAATTGGAATACAATCGTTTGGCCATCTAGCACTTTAGCTAACTCAGTTTTTAAGGCCATAAAGTTAGAAAATATAGCCGCACCCTCAATGGTCACCTCGAGATAGTTGGGGGTTTTTTCCTCGATAGAGTAGCGAATCTTAAAGAGGTTTTTTAATTTAACACCGCGAATTAAGTGGATAGCAAGTTTTGTAATGATGCCGATGGCAACGCCGACTAATAAGTCAGTAGCCAGTACACCAATAATAGTCACCACAAACATAAATAGCTGTTCTTTGCCTACGCCCATCACCTTAGCGAATTCTTTAGGTGAAGCTAAACGATAGCCGGTAAATACCAACAATGAAGCTAGCGCAGCTAAAGGAATGCTATGAATTAAACGTGGAAACAGCACCACGAATAAGAGCAAGAAACAGCCGTGGAAGAAGTTAGCCCAAGCTGTCTTAGCGCCATTGGTGACGTTAGCAGAGCTCCGTACTATTTCTGCAATCATCGGTAAGCCACCGATTAAACCAGCGGCTAAATTACCTATTCCTACCGCCGTTAAATCACGATCCAGATTAGAGTGGCGTTTGTAAGGATCTAATTTATCCACAGCCATGGCGCTGAGTAAACTTTCTAAGCTACCCACTAAACTAATGCTAATCACAGCCTCCCAAAACTCTAGTGTGGCGAATTTAGAAAAATCAGGGAAATAAAAGCTGGACATGAAGTTGTCAGAAATCGTGACTAAAAACTTAGGTCCTACGGTTTCTTCATGATGTTGTAAAAAACTGGCATCAGGTAGAAACAAATACATGTGTTCATGATCCAGATCAAAATATTTAGCCAAAGCCATGCCTGATAACACCACAATCAGCGGCGCAGGTATCATCTTTAATAATGGATTTTTTAGCTTAGACCAAATAATTAAAATAAGTAGTCCAGTAAAGCCAACAATAGCAATTTCATGATTCATATTCATCAAGCTGTGTGGCACTTGAGCAATAGTTGAAAATAGACTGCTACCTTTTTCGGGGGCATTGCCCAACATAACATGTATTTGTTTAGCCATGATAATAATACCAATGGCGGCTAACATGCCATGTATTACCGATACAGGAAAAAATGAACTTAGTCGACCAGCCTTAAACACGCCCATAAGGATTTGTATGATGCTCGCTATAACAATAGCGGCCAAAGCATAGCGATAGCCACTCATTGCATCGCCGTCACCCAGTTCTTGTACAGCACCTAATACCACTACAATTAAACCGGCGGCAGGACCATTGATAGTCACAAATGAACCACTGATGCGAGAAACAAGTATCCCGCCAATAATAGCGGTAATAATGCCGGCTGATGGTGGAAAGCCAGAAGCCATGGAGATGCCTAAACACAGCGGCAAAGCGATTAAGAAAACCAGAAAGCCAGACAGTAAATCACTTCGCCAGTTTTCTTTTAAACCAGCAATGCCGGTTTTTGGTATTAGTGCAGCTTCGGTCATAATAAATTCCATCGTTTATTAAAGTAAGATCTGTCTTTCTTTAAGCGATAATTGTGCCAACTTTTGTCCAGCTAGATATCCTAGGGATTAAGTCAGTAAGCTCAAGATTTTAGATGAATATTAGCGAGTAAAGCTGCAGTATCTGGGTGCAAAAAAACCGGCTGACGGTTTTTTTGCACCACTAAGGAGAAGGGTTGGTTAGATTACTATTATTTATCGTACGGCGTGTATTAGCCTTAAGCTTATTTCTTTAGATTATCGCTGATGTCTGATGGATAGCGCGATGGTCGATTTAATTTTTTCATTCTTGTTGTGTTTACTTGAGATTTTAAAAAATCAAACTCAAAGTCTTCATGAGGTGCATCTAGATTGATGCTGTCTATCTTAGGCGAATTGCTACGGGGTGCAACGCTAGACGCTTTTTTGGGAATGGATGATTCGATGTCTGAATCTTTAAATGCACCTTTTAGATTTTTACTGCTTGGGATTTTTTTGTTCTTGGTACGCCTGTTGTTAACGAATCGCATTGCAATCCAAGCTAACAAACCTAATAAGATAGTTGCTAAAAAAGTTAATAACCAAGGATGCTCCAGAATTAATAATGCGCTGTTTGTGTTAGTTGAAGCACTAGGATTAGCCGTATCTTCCACAGATATTGATGCTGCGATAGGCAATGTTTCTACTATAGTCTCTATAGGTGTCGTTGGGCTTATAGGGGGCATTTCCTTTTCTATTTTAGGCTCAACAGGCATCGTTAGATTTGCAGGTGCTTGAGTTTGTAAAACCGCCAGCTCTTTTTGTATTTGCTCCACATGATGCTCTAGCTGTTCAACCCTAGCTTGTAACTGTTGCGCATTAATGTCGCCTTGTAAGGGAGTTGAGGTTATTGGCGCAGGAATAACCGCCGGCTCAACTTTGCTAATAGTCGTTAAAGGTGTTGCAGTAATAATAGCTTTAGTAGCAATTGAGTCAACTTCTGCTGGCTTAGCTTCATTAAAATCAGGAATAACTAAAAACTCACCTGTTTTTAACGCGCCATGGGATCCTTTATGAAAAGCATTAGGATTGTTATGGCGTAAAGCATTGAATACGATTTTTGTATTGATACCGTGTAATTTGGCGATATGTTTGGCAATTTTTGTAAAAGAATCGGCTTTCTGAATCGGACCAAAGGTATTGTCTTTATTTAATCTTTCCTCAAGTGTTGCTAGTGGAGTAGCGACTGGCTTGGTATCAACATTAATGGCAACAGGTACTAACTTACTGGCTTCGATAACGCGACTGCTTACTTTATTTTCTGTTGCATTTTTATTTAGGGTAATTTTATAGCGCTGATAGGTAGGACCTTTGCGACTATTGATTTCTAGTATGAAATCTAAAGTAGGTGCGTTAATAGGGCTGTTTGATGTTATTTGAATTGCAGTACCAATGCGCTTAAATTGAACTTTATCAAGTAGCGAGTGCCGACTTATTTTATGCTGTTCAAAGACTATAGGTGCAGCCATTTTGACGCTAATGTCGTGGGGTTTTTCATTTGGAGCCAAACTTATAGGTATATCAGCATCAAGCTTTTGATTAAGTGCTGAATTGACTTCCATATCAGCCATAGTAAATGCAAACGTGACAGTGGGTGTCAGTATAGAAACCAAGAGTAGACTTTGTATTAAGCGTTGGCCTTGCATTTGATGACCTTTAAGGTTAAATAATTTAATGTTGTTTATTCTGCAATTAAGGTCGCTATAATTAAGCGGATAAAGCGCCATAGATTTACAATGATGGCTCATTATAAATCAAATAACGCAATTGTTATGGATAGTTATTGAGTTAACGAAATGGCTGTTAACCCAACATTAGATTTTTATTTAACGACACAACCAAACTCTAATAAGAGAAATTAGTTTGTCTTGATCAACCGGTTTAGATAGATAATCAGAAGCACCTGCATCTAAACATTTTTTTCGATCTTCTTTCATAGCTTTAGCGGTTAAAGCAATAATCGGCAGATGAGAAAACTCAGGTAGCTTACGAATACGACTGGTGGCCTCATACCCATCCATAACAGGCATCATCATATCCATTAATATTAAATCGACATCGGGATGCTTATTAAGTATTTCTAGCGCTTTTTCCCCATTATCTGCCTTGATTGGGTTCAGGCCGTGACTTGCTAAAATTTTAGTCATCGCAAACATGGTGCGCATATCGTCTTCAACGATCAATACTTTTCTGCCTTTTAAATGATCGTCAGATTCATGCAAATGTCGTATGACTCTTTTCTTGTCTTCGGGTAGATCATTAACCACACGATGTAAGAATAGGGCTACCTCGTCAATCAGGCGTTCTTGAGAGCGTACATCTTTAAGAATGATAGAGTTGGCATAGGTTCGTAGCGCGACCTCTTCATCCATCGATAAGTCACGTACCGTATAAATAATAACCGGCGGCATATCTATTTTTTCTTTGGCGATAGCATTGAGTAATTCCATGCCTTGCATATCAGGCAGGCCTAGATCCAAAACAACTAGAGAGAAATGACGTTCACGCAATGCTAGGAGTGCCTTTTCGCCGCTATCGACTTCTTCAACAAAAACATTGCCATTGCCCACCGCGCGCACGGTTTCACGACGCATGATGGGGTCATCTTCAACAACTAGCACGCGTTTTTCAGCTTGGGACGTAGCTTGTTCCAGGCGATTAAGTACCGCTTCAATATCTTCTCGGAGTACCGGTTTTCTTAGATGCCCGATAGCGCCTATACGCAGACCATCATTAGTGGGATCTTCTGAGGAAACGATATGCACTGGAATGTGCCGAGTATCGACATTTTGCTTAAGCTCAGTCAAGACTGCCCAGCCATCCATATTAGGTAAATGGATATCTAACACAATACCGTCTGGGCGATGTAGCGTTGCCAGTTCTAGGCCTTCTTCACCTGACAGAGCAATCAAGCATTTAAAACCGCGTTCGCGGATATTGCCAGCCAGGATTTTAGCAAAGCGTAAATCATCTTCTATGATTAATAAAACCCTATCTTTGTCTGAAAGCTCTTCTCGATCGTCATCAACATTGATGGCTAGCAGCGGCATAGTTGCTTTTTGTGCAGTTTTTATCGGCGCAGATAAGGTGTGTATAGATTCAGCTTGTATCATCTCATCCAGTACGATCGGCTCTTTACTGAGTACTTTAATAGGAATGTAAATAATAAAGGTTGAGCCTTTGCCGGGTTCGCTTTCTAGTTGAATTTCACCACCTAATAAGCTGACCAGTTCCCTTGAAATGGATAAGCCTAAGCCCGTGCCACCAAAACGTCTGCGATCACCAGAGTCTGCTTGTTGAAAGGCTTCAAAAATTATTTTTTGCTTGTCTAGCGGAATACCAATGCCGGTATCAGTCACTCTGATTGCTAAAGCTAGACTGGGGTCTAAATGGCTGCGAGATAAATCAGTGCCCGCAGGGATTTGTGTAAAGGCGACCGAGACTGAACCCTGTTCAGTAAATTTCAAAGCATTGCCGACCAGATTTTTAATGACTTGCCCTAAGCGTTGAGCGTCGGTAGTTATTGAGCGTGGTAGTTGTTCATCACAAGTGGTATTCAGCGTCAGCCCTTGGTTTTTGGCCATGTGTTCAAACTGAATATTAATCGTGCGCATCAAGTCCTTGATGTCAACAGGCTGTAGCCTTAGCTCCATTTTCCCTGATTCAATTTTAGATAGGTCTAAAATCTCGTTAATTAAACTGAGTAAGTCACTGCCACTATCGTAAATAACGCCGGCTGTTTCAACTTGGTCTTCTGAAAGATTGCCGGTTCTATTTTCAGTTAAGGAGCGCGCGAGTAATAACAAACTATTCAGCGGCGTCCTTAATTCATGAGACATATTGGCCAGAAACTCTGATTTGTACTTACTGGCTAAGGTGAGTTCTTCCGCTTGAGTGGCCAGTTCTTGGCGAGCCTGTTCATTAGTGCCTTTTTGTTGTTCCAATAAGCTATTTTTAGATTTTAGCTCTACATTGGCTATTTCCAGCTCTTCTTGTTGGGCTTTGAGTTCATCTTCAGAATCTTTGACGCGTTGCATCTGCGCTTCTAGCTCGGTATTAATGTTTTCTAGTTCAGATTGTTGGGCTTTTAATTCCTGCTGAGATAAGGCTACTATTTTAACTTGAGCCTCAAGTTCTTCATTACTGGTTAACAAAGCCACTTGTTGGCTCTGCATACTGGACTGCGTTTTGGCAATCTCGAAGGCCATTGCAACGGCTTCTATGACTAAGCGTAAGTATTCCAGTTCAATGGGCTTTAAAGGCACAAGCGTACCTATCTCCAAAACCCCCTCTAGGGTCTGTTCAAAAAGCATAGGCGTCACGCATATATTGCGAGGTACAGTATCACCAAGGCCAGAGCTGATACGAATGTAATCTTCAGGCACATTGTCTAGCAATATTTGTTTACGTTCTAAGGCGGATTGCCCCACCAAACCTTCGCCCAATTTAAACTGAGAAGACAGGTTTTTTCGATGCGTATAGGCAAAGCTGCCTATCAACGATAATTCAAGGGCAGAGCCTACCTCATTAGTGATATAGATAGCACCTACTTTCGCATCCAGATAATCAGCAATTTCGTTAATGACTTTACTGGCTAAGGTAGTAATGTCCATTTGTCCAAGTACAACTTTATTGACTCTGACTACGCCTGTTTTTAACCAATTCAGTCGATTAGTTTCGTCTCTAGCATCTCTTAGCACATTTTGCATTTTGCCAATAGATTTGGCTATTTCACTGATTTCATCTTTACCCTCTACGCCCACTTGGGTATCAAATTCATCTGCAGCAATGCGCTCAGTGGCGGTGATTACTTTACCTATTTTAGCGATGGTGACTTTAATATAGGCCAGTATCACTAGAGCCATTAGTATTTTTGTTAGTAAAATTACGATGATCATGATGCGATTAAAATCATAACTGCTTTGGCTACTAAGATATTCTTGCTGGGCAACATCGACCTGTATTTGTATTAAACGATCGATATCGTCTTCAACGATGACAAATAAAGGTCGAATAACAGTCTTAATGATTTTTTCGACCGCTTCGGCATTACCTGCTTGTAGATAGTCTATGCCCGGTGTTAGACCTTCTTGTAATAGTTGCAGTTTATCCTTTTCAAATTTCTCGGACAGTCTAAATTCTTCTTGGGTGTATTTGGTGGCTCGGTATTCTTGCCAGAGCTTGTCTATGTCTAAAAGATTTTGTTTAATCGAACTAATGTTTTTTGGGGTTTCCTCCTTGAAGGCTAAGGAGTTGGCAACGGCTAGGCGATTAGATAGTATTTTTACCTTAATACCGCTTAATTGAGAAATACAAAGGGTACGATCCATATAAACGGTTTTTAAGCCATCGTTAGAATTGGCCATTCCAGTTAGGCCCAGCACTCCCATGATGGTAGCCAGTATAGCCATCAGAGTGACCACCCAAAACAGGTATTTCATGGTGAGTTTATTTAGCATAGTAAGAGGCCTTTAAAGTTTGTTTTTTCTTATTTTCAATACGTGCATGTTGCATTCGGGGTTTAAATGCTTCAAATATCAATTTGTAAGGAATGCCATATTTGGTCAAATTCGTGATGTATGTTTTCAAAGAGCATTATTAGTTCTGGATCAAAATGCACGCCACGGCCCTCGAGAATAATATCTACAGCTTGTTGATGGCTAAAGGGGGTTTTATAAGGGCGTTTGGAGCGCAAGGCATCATAGACATCAGCAATAGCGACAATGCGCGCACTCAATGGAATAGCTTCACCTGATAACCCTTCGGGGTAACCAGAACCGTTCCATTTTTCATGATGCGATTTGGCAATGTCAGAACCCATGCCCACCATTTGATTATTGGGATAACTTTTTACTATGGATTCTAAGGTCAAAAAGCCGATAGTCGGATGTGTTTTCATGATGTCAAATTCATCCGAATTTAGTTTTCCGGGTTTTTGCAAGATAGCATCGGCTATGCCAACTTTGCCTATATCATGCAAGGCAGAAGCATGATAAATCATCTCCACATAATGATCGTTTAGCTCTGCGTTTCGGTTACTGTGGTTTTGTGCGGCTTGTGCCAACCGCCGACTAAAAGAACCCACTCTATCGATATGCAAGCCGGTGTCGTCATCACGAGATTCAGCTAATTTGGCTAAGGCAACAATCGTAGACAGTTGTGCTGCGGAAATTTCTTGTTGTTGAGAAAAAATAGTCTGATTTAAAGACTCATTACGGAGCTCAAGATCTTGTTGTAATTGATGTAATTCAATATGGGTAGATACTCGGGTCAATAACTCTTCAAATATGAAAGGCTTGGTGGCGTAATCAACGCCGCCATGGTTAAACGCCAGCACTTTGGCATCGGTATCTTGCATGGCACTTAAAAAGATAATGGGTACTGACTTCAATGTTGGCTCAGCTTTAAAATGATCACAAACTTGATAGCCATCCATATCTGGCATATTAATATCCATGATTACTAAATCAGGCGTTTCATTCATAGCCATAGTGATGGCCATTTCTCCATTGGGTGCTGCTCTAACTAAATAACCTTCAGATAGTAACGCGTTTGCTAATAAGTGAAGATTTTCTGGGTTATCATCAACTATTAAAATATTATGGCGGCAATGGCTGTCATTCATCAGAGATTCCAGATGCGTCTAAAAGGTTTAATAAAGAGCTGTAGTCAAATTTATTAGCCATCAGTCTCAAACGTTGCCCCAGTCCAGCATCTACGGTTTCTATCTGAGCGATACAATCATTAATGTTGTTGATATAGCCATTGCGCAGTGCTTGTTGAAGTCCTGAGCGTAGCGATAAAGGTAGTGGGCTTAGTTGTTGCGGAGTCAAGCGTCGATTGTCGTTAGGCTCAGACGTCGAGACTTGTTCAAATTCATAGTTAAGCTTAAGTAGTTGGCCAATTTCGTTGAATAGATGTTGTTCACGCACCGGTTTACAAAAAAACTGGTTAACGCCAGCCGCGAAAGCTAAGTCTCGGTTAGCTTGCGAAGGCGAGGCGGTTAGCATAATAATCGGTAACTGCTTAGTCGATTGTGAATTTCGAATTTTGCGGGTTAAGGTTAAGCCATTAAAGCCATCCATTTTTAGATCCATAATCACTAACGATGGCGAGAGTTTAGCTATTGCCGCTAATACTTCAGTGCTATTAGCGATTAAGTGAGTGGTAAAGCCTATAGAGTTAAGCATGTCTCCGAGCAAATTTAAATTATCTAGGTCATCGTCGATAATTAAAATAACAGGTGCAAGGGTATTAGATGCCAGATGCTTAATGATTTTGTGAGTGCCGCGTCTATTTTCAAAGGCACTGCGTTCGGCTGTAAATTCAAATCTAAACAAGCTGCCTTTATTAACCTGACTACGCACCTCAATAAGGCCGGCCATCATTTTTGCAAACTCAAGGCTGACCGCCAAACCTAAGCCAGCGCCTATCTGCTGAGTGCCCGCTTTGGCTTGTTCAAAGGCATCAAATATGTGCTTTATTTTTTCTGCTTCGATACCACAGCCGGTATCTTCTATTTCAACAAAAATAGTCACTTGCTTGTCGTTGCTGGCAACTAAGCCAGCACGTAAATCTATAGTTCCATACTCAGTGAATTTTAAGGCGTTGCCTAATAGATTGATCAATATCTGACGAATTTTATTGGCATCGATAATTAACCAATCAGGTAAATCACTGGGGTATTGAATCGTTAAGGTGAGGCCTTTCTTTTGGGCGCATAACAGAAACATTCTTTTAAGATCATTTAATAATTCGTAAAAACTGATTCTTGATGGCGTTAATGCCATGCGACCCGCTTCAATTTTGGCCATATCTAAGACGGAATCAATGAGCAGCAACAGATGCTCACCACTACGATCTATGATGTCTAGATAATCCAGTTGCTGAGCATTTAAGTGGCCACCTCTTTGTAGTAATTGCACATAGCCTAAAACCGCATTCATAGGTGTACGAATTTCATGGCTCATGCTAGCTAAAAAATGACTCTTGGCTTTACTTTCAGCTTGGGCTTTTATTAACTGAAGACGCGCTTGATTTGCTTTCTTTTGATCCGAAATGTCGCGTGATATTTGCACACATTCCATAATAGGTTGCTGCATAATCGGAGCCAATCGATGGCTATACCACGTTGCTTGGCTATTCCAAGGTAGTTGCATATAAGATTCAAATTCAGTCACTTCACCGGTAGCAAATACGTTTTCTAAGGCTTTTTGTTGTTGTACACGATCTTTAGGTCCAAAGAACTCATAAATCGATAGTCCTATATACGGTAGAGAGCTAGGGCTATGATTGATGAAAATAATAGTGCCGTTCTGATCTATATTTAAAATACAGTCGGGGGTGTTTTCGACTAATAAACGTAGTCTATTGCCTTCTTCTTGCAGAGCGAGCGTGCGCTCTGTCACGATTTGTTCCAGACTAATGCGGTACCTAGCTAACTCTAGAAATACATTGACTTTGCTTAGGAAAATAACGGGATTAAAAGGTTTGACGATATAGTCTACCGCGCCTTTTTCATAGCCATGAAAGGCTTGTTGCTCATCGGCATAAGCCGCGGTTAGAAAAATGATCGGTATGCGCGAAGTAGTAGGGTCACCTAATAAGATATCGGCTAATTCGTAGCCATTCATGTCTGGCATTTGCACATCTAAAACAGCCAAGGCAAAGTCATAGTTTAAGGTATGGGCCAAAGCCTCTTCGCCACTATTGGCTTTAATGACCACAGCATCCAAGGCACTCAGTACTTTTTCAAGAGCAAACAAGTTATTGGGTAGATCATCGACTATGAGTATATAAACTTCAGACATCTTAAATCCTTTGTTAAAGCGCCTAGTAGCGCCGTCATTCCGGTATGGACTGCCGGAAGC
>QVQF01000147.1 GCA_003584895.1 Methylococcales bacterium | reverse complement strand
GGCGAGAATTGCTTGTAAATATTTTGGGTTTCTTCAGTGCCGGTAACGGCTTGATATAAAGATAAATAGATCTCGTAACTTTTATCAATTTGGCGTTTACTGATCTTAGTCATCGCCGCACCAAACGGTTTAAAGTCATTATTTTTGGTTTGATCAACCAGAATGTTTCTATCGGCTAAAAACAAGATGCGTTTTTTAGTGCCTGACTTCCACAGGCGCCAGATAATCTGAAAAGCCGTGTACGTTTTACCCGTGCCGGTCGCCATCACTAATAAGATACGTTGCTGAGCTTTGGCGACAGCTTCTATGGTGTTGTTAATGGCATTGGCTTGATAATAACGCGGTGCTCGCCCCATGCCATCATCATAATAGGGCATTTCGACTGTGTGTTTGGCGTCGGCTGTTTCTAAACCTTTATAGTGACAATAGCGTTGCCAAAGTTCGGTTGGGCTAGGGAAGTTTGTTAGGCTATATTCTTGTTCGGTTAAGGCGGCTAAGCCGGTACGATCATGGCATAAAAAGCCATCGCCATTGGAGCTAAATACAAAGGGGATATCTAAGGTTTCTGCATAGTTTAGGGCTTGTTGCATCCCTGAGCCTACGCTGTGTTTGTTATCTTTGGCTTCTATAACGGCTAAGGGAATATTGGCTTTGTAATACAGAATGTAATCGGCGCGTTTTTGTTCGCCTCGGGTATGTAACTTGCCACGGACGATAATGCGGCCTTTGGTAAAAGACACTTCGCGGCGGATTTGTAGGGCTTCATCCCAGCCTGCTTCAATGATGGCAGGGGTAATGTATTTGGCACAAACATCAGATTCGCTTAGGGATTTTTTGCTCATAAGGCCGTTTTAGTTATAGGTTTAGTTTTGATCATTTGGTAATAGTTGAATCGTGATGGGGGGGTATGATTCCGTTAATCACGTTTCGGTCGGAGTTGTTATAGATGATTCATAAGTGATAGTAGCCTAATACAGTCTATATAGACTAATTTTTTGCTTTTTAGGTGAATAATCTAGCCACTTTGCCAAGTTTCGGTTTGGGAGTCAGCACAATGTCACGACGTAGTGTGCTGTTACGATATCGATTAAATACTATGTTAAAAGTCGCAAGCAAGATAGCTTGTGGTTTCTAGCATGTGCATGCTGATTGATAGAAGACTTTATGACAAAAGGCCGCAGGGCTCTTATTAAGTGGGAATATGTTGCAGGCCACGTACCTAGTGATGAATGCCTATCACTACGACGACGACTGCTGCTCATCATATCGTCAAGGGTCTTAAAGTTGGTAATTTAGGGAGTTAGATAAAAAGCTGATGATTGGGAGGTCGGGTTAGCGATAGCGTAACCCGACGTTTTGTCGCGAAGTTGTCGGATTACGGCTAGCGCCTAATCCGAACTAACCTGATTTAACGACTTACTTGAGCTATCCAATCTTCTAGGTTGTAATAATTAGTAATACGCGCCACTTTGTTGTCACGAATTTCAAAAAAAGCACCCGCTGGCAGCTTATATTTTTGACCGTTTGCAGTAGGTAACCCCTCATCGGTTTGAATATATTCGCCTAGCACGACAAATTCAGCGGCAGCACGCTGTCCATTAGCACTGGCCATAACAACCATATCGACTAATTGTTCTTTATAATTAAAATTCATGCAGGCCATGAATTGAGTAAAAGCAGCCTTACCAATTTCACGTTTACCTTGATTGATGTCATGGATAACATCATCGGTTAATAAATTCAAAAAAGCGTCCATGTCGCCGCCATTAAAGGCTGCGTAATAGTTTTCGACTAGGTTAATGGTGTTTTGTTGGTTCATGTTCATTCCGATGTTAAGTAAAGAATAAAGGGTGCATATTTTATAGTTAATGGCTCGCTGCTGAGTTTTTAACAGTCTTTAATTAGTCATTACCCCAGCCACCGTCACGTAATGATACGGTACGGTTAAAGACTAATTTACCTTCTAGGCTATCTTGCGCATCTAAACAAAAATAACCGGTACGTTCAAATTGGTAGCCCGTCTCAGCTTGTGCGTTAACTAAACTTGCTTCTACGCGCGCATCATTAATTACGTGCAAAGACTCGGGGTTGATAGCATCCAGAAAATTTTCTTCATTATCAGGGGCAGGTACTTTAAATAAACGGTCATACAATCGAATTTCTGCGGGTAGTGAGTGCTGTTCAGAAACCCAATGAATAACACCTTTGACTTTACGTCCTTCAGGGTTTTTACCTAAGGTATCAGGGTCATAGCTGCAACGTAATTCAATGATGTTGCCCTCAGCATTTTTAATCACTTCGTTACATTTAATGACGTAAGAACCCCGTAGTCGGACTTCGCCTCCGTCAATTAAACGTTTGAACTTAGGTGGTGGAATTTCGGCAAAATCATCTTGCTCAATTAAGATCACTTTAGAAAAGGGTACGATACGTTTGCCTAGTTCATGACGTTGTGGGTGATTACTAACTTCTAGCTCTTCTGTTTGCTCATCTGGATAATTATCGATGACCACACGCAAAGGTTGTAAAACAGCCATAGCACGCAAGGCATTCTCATTTAAATCTTCGCGTATGCAATATTCTAAGACGCCCATTTCTATCCATGAGTTTTGCTTAGTCACGCCAATGCGTTCACAAAAGTCACGGATTGATTTTGGTGTGAAGCCAGCTCTACGCAAGCCAGCAATAGTTGGCATACGTGGATCATCCCAACCCTGTACATGTTTTTCCATGACCAGTTGATTAAGCTTGCGCTTGCTCACAATGGTGTATTCTAATTGCAATCTAGCAAATTCTATTTGCTGTGGATGAGCAAGGCTAGGCAGTTGATCCAAGACCCAATCATAAAGTGGTCGATGATCTTCAAATTCTAAGGTACACAAAGAATGGGTGATACCTTCAATGGCATCAGAAATGCAATGCGTATAATCGTACATGGGATAAATACACCAAGCATCACCAGTACGTTGATGATGTACACGGCGAATGCGATATAGGGCAGGGTCGCGCATATTGATATTCGGTGAGGCCATATCAATTTTAGCGCGTAACACATATTGACCATCGGCAAAATCACCGGCACGCATACGTTGGAATAAGTCTAGGTTGTCGGCAATAGAGCGATTACGGTCAGGGCTTTCTTTGCCCGGCTCAGTTAATGTGCCGCGATAAATGCGGATTTGTTCTGCTGATAAACTGTCAACATAAGCTAAACCTAAGTCGATTAGTTGTATGGCGTAACCATATAATTGTTCGAAATAATCAGAAGCATGATGCAAGCCTGCCCATTCAAAACCCAGCCACTGCACATCTTTTTCTATAGATTGCATGTATTCAATGCTTTCTTTTTCAGGATTAGTGTCATCAAAGCGCAGATTACAAGTGCCTTTGAATTCAGCCGCCATACCAAAATTTAAACAAATTGATTTAGCATGTCCTATATGTAGATAACCATTGGGTTCTGGCGGAAAGCGTGTAGCTACTTTGCCTTGGTTTTTATGTTCTTTAAGGTCATTAGTAATAATTTGGCTAATAAAATTTGCCGTGACAGGGTTATCGTTGGTAGACATATTTTTAATTTAGTGGGTTAGTAAAGTAATTTAAAAGGAAAAGGAGGGCGAATGCATGTGTCGCACAAAAGTAAATTAAGTTTGTGCGCTTTAGTCTTACTTCTTCTTAATATAAAAAATCTGCCTATTATCTTGTTTAGTGATATCCATGAGGTGGTGGCCAGATTGATTAACAAAAACGCCGAAATCTAAATGCGCAGCGGGGTCGGTAGCGATAATTTTTACCACATGACCACTTTCAAGTGACATTAAAGCTTTTTTTAGGCGCAATAGCGGTAAAGGACACATCAATCCTGCTGCATCAATTTCTAGGCTAAATTCAATCATTGTTTTTTTGTCACTCATTAACGTCAGAATGCTTATAATACCACCCCCTAATGAATCTAAGAATCACCGAAACAAAATGGATTATTTTCCCGTTTTCGTAAAACTGAAAGACCAAGAGTGTTTGGTTGTCGGAGCTGGCGAAATAGCTGCCCGTAAAATAGAATTATTAGCTAGAGCTCATGCTAGGATAACGGTACTCGCTGAACAGATCAGTCCTCAGGTAAAAAGTCTACAAGGCTCTTGTCAGCTTACTTTTATACAAAAGCGCTTTACTCCTGACGATTTATGTAACTATCGGTTGGTGGTGTCAGCGACTAATCATAAAGAAACTAATATTTTAGTTGCTAAAACCGCTGATGAACAAAAAATTCTAGTTAATGTCGTTGATGATCCCGAATTATGCAGCTTTATTTTTCCTGCCATTATTGATCGTTCGCCCATCATCGCTGCGGTCTCTTCTGGTGGGGCTGCACCAGTTTTAGCTCGATTATTGCGAGCTAAAATAGAAACGATCATTCCGCCTGCTTACGGTCAACTCGCTAAACTGGCAGAAAAGTTTAGAGCAGACGTTAAGTTGCATATTAAATTACCTGAGCAGCGCAGAATATTCTGGGAGAGAGTTTTTCAAGGCCCCATAGCGGAATTGATTTTCGCAGGCAATGAGCCCGCAGCAAAAGAACAATTGCAGCAAAGCCTTATAAAACAAAAAGACACGATTACCCCGGGTGAAGTTTATTTAGTGGGTGCCGGCCCAGGAGCCCCTGACTTATTAACCTTTCGTGCCTTACGCTTGATGCAACAAGCCGATGTTATTGTCTATGATCACTTAGTTTCACCAGAAATTATCGATTTAGCACGTAGAGATTCAGAAAAGATTTATGTAGGTAAAGAGCGGCAAAAACATACCTTAGCTCAAGATTCCATTAATACCTTGCTTGCAGATCTTGCTATGGCCGGCAAGAGAGTCGTGCGCTTGAAAGGTGGGGATCCATTCATATTTGGTCGGGGCGGTGAAGAAATTGAAACGCTGATGCAGCAGGGCATTAATTTTCAAGTAGTGCCGGGTATTACTGCCGCGTCGGGTTGTGCCACTTATGCTGGGATTCCGCTTACCCATAGAGATCACGCGCAATCGTGCACCTTTGTTACCGGCCACTTAAAAGATAACTCTATTAATTTAAATTGGTCACAATTGGCCGCTCCCAACCAAACCATTGTTATATATATGGGCTTGATAGGGCTAGAAAAAATATGTCAGTCTTTAATCGCTCATGGCAGCCCTAATGATTTACCTATTGCCTTGATACAGCAAGGTACAACCAGCCATCAGCGAGTCATTACGGGTACTTTAACGACTATGCCGGATATTATTGCGAGCTCGTCGATTAAGCCGCCCACTTTGATTATTATTGGCACAGTAGTTACCTTACATGACAAATTAAGTTGGTATCACAGCCAATCTATTGATTAGGCGTTTTTATCTATATGAATGTTATAATCATCGCCAGTTTGTCATAACGCTGATGCTTAAAATATCAGTAATAAATATGATCAAATGGAAATAAAAGATTGAATTTTTAAGTTAAATTACCTATTCTTCTTCAACTTAAATATTAATCAATAATGATTTTCCCAACAAAGAGAGTAATTGCTTTCTTTATTTACAACAATGAGGTCACTATGAAAAAATCATTTGCTATAGCAGCTAGTCTAGTTTTAGTCGCATTAAGCGGATCAGCAGTTGCTGATGAACAACTTGAAATTGGTCAAAAAATTTATGAACGCGCTTTCGGTCGTGGTTGCGGTACTTGCCATGATATCGCTTCAAACCCACAATTAAGTGCAAACATCAAAGCGGGTACTTTAACTAGAGCTAGCTTTGAAAAAATGTTAAAAGAAGGCAAAGGTGGTATGCCAGTTGCAATCGCTGAAATCATGAAAAATAAAGCTGTTGAAAAAGCGGGCTACGGAGAAGATCAAGCTGTAGATGCTTTATATCAATATATCAGCAGCAAATAAGCTTAGCGAAACACTAGGAATAAAAAAGCCGCTACAACCTCAGGTTGTGGCGGCTTTTTTTATGGTTAAGATTTTAAATAAAGACGGTTGTGAGGTTATTTTTCACCTAAGTGACGAATTACGGTTTCTTTATAAGGTAAGCGATACCGATTTTTAAGCCATATCCCCATAAAAGCAGCAAACATCAAACCACATGAACCCAAGGTCAGATAAATAAGTCTTTTTAACTGTGACATTTCGCGCATCACCTGTTCATTGCCTATGACGGAATTCTCATTATTTAACGGTTCTGAATAAGAGCGTAGAATTTTAACGTCATTTTTTATATCTTCGATGGTTCCTAAGGCATTAGCCGCAGTGCCTAAGCGTACACTTTCTTCTAGTGATCTCAATTTGCTTTCAATTGAACCGCTCACAATACCTACAAATTGACCTTTTAAAGTATTAACCTCGGCAGATAAAACGGGATTCAATTCAGTTGCATTCGTTTTTCTATAACGACTAAGGCCATTGCTAGGTAGTAAAAAGAAACCGACAACAATAATGGCAGTCATTAAGAAAAAAACCGTAGCTATTAACCATCTATTAACTTTCATCAATCCTTGATTGGGTGATAGGCTAGCCAACACCACCAATTCCGATTTTTTCTCGTGCAAACCAGTCATTACTTAAGTCCTCTCATATCTATGCACAGGAATCGTTATCCTATCGAGTTTGTTATTTTTATATTATGCAAGTATTAATTATACAAGTTAAACCGAATTTGTCCTGTGTTTTTATTAGTTGTAGCAAGTCTATAATGTTAATAGGCGTTGGAAGGTGTTCATCGGTTGGCAAAAATATCCGACGGGTACTTGTATTTAAACCTATTCTTATTTAAGACTTTTTCCAAAACTTCTTCGTTGATATATCATATAGCACTGCCGTCAATTTTATGTCCAAACATGGCGCTGAGTATTTTCGGGGAGTTTATTAAATACTGGATGCTTAGCGATGCCATAGTGTTCTGGATAATACACAGCACCTAAATACAAGCCGTCAGGGGAGGCGGTGATACCGCCTAATTTCCGATCTTTAACTTCTAATAAATGCCGTGTCCAGTCTATGGGTTCTTTGCCAGAACCTATGGCCATTAACACACCGGCAATATTTCTAACCATGTGATGTAAAAACGCATTGGCAGAGATATCAATAATCACTTTCTCGCCTTCTCGATAGACATCAATAAAATGCATTGCTCTGCAAGGGCTTACCGATTGACAGCCTTGCGCTCGGAAGGAAGAAAAGTCATGTTGACCGATCAAATGCTGTGCGGCTTCATGCATAACGTCAGCATCTAATGGTGCATGACACCAAGTGACTTGTTTTCGTAATAGTGCTGATTTAATCGATCTATTTAAAATAATATAGCGATAAAACCTAGCAATGGCACTGTAACGAGCATGAAAATCGCCGACGGCCTGCTGAGCCCAAGTAATTCTAACATCATCAGGTAAATAACTATTGCCCCCTAAAGTCCAGGTATGTAGTTCACGCTGGCAGGTGGTATCAAAGTGTATCACTTGTTCTAAAGCATGGACGCCGGTATCGGTTCTGCCGGCACAAATCACGGTAACTGGATGATTAGCAATTTTCGATAAGGCCTGTTGTAGCACCAGTTGTACGCTACGGTATTTAGTTTGCCATTGCCAACCTGAATAGCCACTGCCATCGTACTCAATCCCTAAAACTATGCGGGTTTTATTCATGGATATAAACCTTAATACCTACGTTAATATGGTTAAACAACACTAGCAGGTCGGCATTTTTCATGCGGATGCAACCATGCGACTGTGGGTTGCCTGTAATTGTGTGATCAGGACTGCCGTGTATATAGATGTAACGCCACGAGCTATCCACGTTGCCATAACGATTTTTATGGGGCTCTAAGCCACCTAGCCAAAGAATACGCGTTAAGATCCAATCACGTTGCGGATGCAACTTTGCAAGTTCAGGACTATAGGTTTCACCTGTGGGTCGTCTGCTTATAAATACCGATTTCAAAGCTTGGTTTGCGCCAATTTTCGCTCTGATAGTATGCCAGCCCCGCGGCGTACATTCGCTGCCTTTTAATTCGCCAGCACCATTTTTGGCAGTGGATACAGGATAGCTGAGTACTGCTACGCCTAAGTTAAAAAGTGTCAGTTGTTGACGGGCGATATCTATATTAAGGTATTCTGGAGTATCGCTGTTTACGATCATAGTCTATACAGTGCTAGGTAGTTGGAGTTGGTGCTGCTTTAATCTAATAGTATGGTTTTTACTTGAGACCTAATCACTGCGTTCAACGATGACCATGACAAGTCCTAGCTCTTTTTGTGTTATATTATAAACAATACTGAGGATTTAGATGTATTTGGAGACTTGTTTTAAATTTAAATATCATAAACTCTCGATATAAGCCCCTATAAAGCTAGTTATACAGACCCTCAGTTTCGCGATACATAAACAGTGTTATCGCTGATGTCCCATACACTGTCTTTATCAATAACGGTTAGTTTAGCTAATTCATCATCAACCGTTACTGACTATTTTTTTACCCCAATCTAACAGCCTTTCACAGAGACCCAATACATGCCATTTACCAAACTCGGTTTATCAGATCCACTATTACGTGCCATTGCTGATGCCGGTTATACAACACCTTCTCCTATCCAATTACAAGCGATACCTGCTGTTTTAAATGGCCATGATTTATTGGCTGCTGCTCAAACCGGTACCGGAAAAACCGCAGGTTTCGCCCTACCTATTTTACATCGTTTGTCGCAACATAATTATGGTGCGAATCGTCCTGTTCGGGTACTTATTTTAACACCTACACGTGAATTGGCGGCTCAAGTCGGTGAATCTGTCACTAAGTATGGAGCGCATTTACATCCCCGTTTAAAAACTGAAATCGTCTTTGGTGGCGTTAAAATTAATCCGCAAATGATGCGATTACGCGGTGGCGTTGATGTCTTGGTTGCGACACCCGGTCGCTTGTTGGATTTAGTGGGTCAGAATGCACTTAAATTAGATAAAGTAGAAACACTGGTCTTAGATGAAGCTGATCGTATGTTGGATATGGGCTTTATACGTGATATCCGTAAAATTATCGCCTTGCTACCTAAAAAACGTCAAAACTTATTGTTCTCTGCGACCTTCTCAGAAGATATCCGTAAGCTCACCACCGGCTTATTAGTTAATCCTATTAAAATAGAAGTGGCTGCACGAAACACAGCCGCAGAAACGGTTGAGCAACTGGTTTATCTTTGTAACAAAGCCAATAAAGCCGAGTTACTTTGTCATTTGGTAAAGTCTAATGATTGGCAACAAGTGCTAGTCTTTACGAGTACTAAGCATGGCGCTAACCGTTTAACGGATAAGCTTAATAAGATCAATATTAAAGCAGCGGCTATTCATGGTAATAAAAGCCAAGGCGCAAGAACCAGCGCTTTGGCGGGCTTTAAAGCTGGTGAACTCAGAGTATTAGTAGCCACCGATGTAGCTGCTCGCGGTATTGATATTGCTTTGTTGCCGCATGTTATAAACTACGAATTGCCTAAAGCACCAGCTGATTATGTGCATAGAATTGGTCGTACCGGTAGAGCAGGGGAAGAAGGTCAAGCGATCTCCTTAGTGTCTCATGATGAAGTGGGCGCTTTACGTCAGGTTGAGAAATTGATAGGTAAAGCCATTAAACGTGAACAGGTTGAAGGTTTTGAGCAATCTGCTGTAGCGCCTCCTATGCCTCCTGAACCACCGCGCGCGCCACGTCCACCAAGAAATAACAGTCAGGCGCGTAAGCCTTCTGGTAATGCTAAACCAAGAACAAGAACTTGATTTAAGCAGCAGGCTGACTAGTTCAGAGCTGGCCGATCTAGCCCTACAGATTAAACAGTGGGGCTTGGAGTTAGGCTTTCAACAAGTCGGTATTACTGATACCGACTTGTCGGTTGCTGAAAGTCATTTGCAAAACTGGTTGTTGCAAGACTTTCATGGCAACATGGATTATATGCAGCGTCATGGTCTTAAACGCAGTCATCCTGAGTTATTGCACGAAGGTACATTAAGAGTCATATCCGTACGCATGGATTATCAGTCTGATACTAGAACTGCCATGCAGCAGGGTTTAGATGATCCAACTTCTGCTTACATTTCACGTTATGCTTTAGGTCGCGATTATCATAAGATGATGCGCAACCGCTTACAAAAACTCGCAGATAAAATACAAGCAGAATGTAAATTAGACGCTGAGCCCTTAAGAATGCGTGCCTTTGTCGATAGCGCACCGGTGTTGGAAAAAGCCTTAGCCGAAAAAGCCGGTTTGGGTTGGATAGGTAAGCATTCTAATTTAATAAACCGTAAAGCCGGCTCGTGGTTTTTTTTGGGTGAGTTGTTTACCGATTTACCATTGCCTATTGATGAACAAACTACGGCGCATTGTGGCGGGTGTACAGCATGCTTAAGTATTTGTCCTACTCAGGCGATAGTCGGCCCTTACCAAGTTGATGCGCGGCGTTGTGTGTCTTATTTAACCATTGAATTGCAGGGATCTATTCCTGTTGATTTAAGAGCGCTGATCGGTAATCGTATTTATGGTTGTGATGATTGTCAGATTATCTGTCCGTGGAATCGTTTTGCAAAAATAACGGCAGAGCAGGATTTTAATCCTAGGCAGCAATTAAATAGCCAACAATTATTGGCCGTTTTTGCTTGGAGTGAAGCGCTGTTTCTGGTCAAGACCGAAGGCTCGGCTATACGTCGTATTGGTCATGAGCGCTGGTTAAGAAATATTGCTGTTGCCTTAGGTAATGCGCCTAAATCAGACACTATTATTGAGGCCTTAACTGATAAACTAAGTCATCCCTCTGAACTAGTCCAAGAGCATGTGCAATGGGCTTTGGAACAGCAGTACCAAAAGCGTTGATCAGAGTAGGGGGCTTAATCATCACTTTACGATAGAATAAGTAGTCGCTTAAAAAAAACATCAATATTGTAGCTATTAAAGAAAAGAGTCAGGTCATGAGTAAACAAAAATTATCGTTGCAGGAACAATTGTTGAAGTCGGGTTTAGTGAGTTCTGCTAAAGCTAAAAACATTAAATCTGATAAATATAAACAAGAGCAGCTACTGCGCAACAATAATATAGCCGTCGTCGATGAAGCTAAAGAGTTAGTGCAAAAAACCTTGGCTGAGAAGGTTGAAAAAGACCGAGCATTAAATCTACAGATTAAGCAGCAAGAAGAACAAAAACATCTGCAAGCACAGATTAAGCAATTAATTGAGCTCAACAAACAGCCTAGAGAGGCCGACGGCTTAGCTTATCATTTTACCGATGAAAATAAAGTAAAAACCTTGTATGTTTCTGAGGCTATGCGTGATGCATTGATTAAAGGTCGATTAGCGATAGTCAAACTGGGTAAAAACTACGAAGTGGTCGCTGCTGAGATTGCCAAAAAGATTAGTCTGCGAGCTGCAGCTAGTGTGATTATTCATAATGAGCAGAGTACTGAGACTGTCGACAATAAGGATGATCCGTATGCAGCCTTTGAAATCCCTGATGATTTGATGTGGTAAGGATTTAATGTAGTCATGTCGAGTTAGTGTAAGGTAACCCGACAAGTTTAGTATTTTTGTAAGTGTTGCTGGCTTACGCTATCACTAACCCAACCTACGCTGGTTTAAGGTAAATTAACCGCTTCTGATACTTTAGTATAATCAACACCGACGCTGACTATAAAGCTAGTGGCCTCTTCAATATTCATGGATGAGGTTATTAATTTCGATTTATCAACTATCACCGTAAACCCTGAAGTCGGATTAGGAGAGGTGGGAATAAATAACACATATTTATTTTCATGTTTATTAGTCACATAGGCTGGCACCCATATCCCGTCTTTGGGATATTCAACATAAACCACTTCCTTAGCCATGGTTTGTTCGCGCGATGAAAACATATTAATAACTTTTTTAAGCACACGGTAAATGGTGTTCAAAAAAGGAATTCTGGCAATAACATAATCGAAAACACCAATCACCCAAGAGCGACCTTTTTTAACGATAGTATTACCTATGGATATTAATAGGATAAAGCTGACCACGAAAACGATAGCGGTATAAAGATAGCTATCTGCAAAGCCGTATACGACTTGAAATAAATCAGAAACCAAGCTTTGTACAAAGAGGATAATCTGTAAAACAACCACTATAGGTATAACGGCAAAAACGCCAATCAGAAAATCATTTAATATTTTTTTAATAAACTCATTCATGTTATTTCCTTTTCTTATTCTTATATGGACTAAATTAAATGTATGATCAAAATAATTAAAACAGAGGTTATATAACATTTTCTTTGTTAAATAACCATCTATTCAAATTCTAATTTAGTTAAGAGATAAGTTGGCGATACCTTGTTTGCCGTGTTTTCTTTTATTATTGGGGAATGACAGGCTGAGGTTTTAATTTCCAAATGTCTTTATTATATTCACTGATAGTACGGTCAGTAGAAAATTTACCGCTGTTCGCACAGTTTATGATGCTCATTCTAGTCCAATGCTCTTTGTCTCGATACGCATCTTCAACGCGTTTTTGAGTATCAATATAACTTCTAAAGTCGGCAATCGTCATCCAGGGATCATTCGGGTTTCTGATTGAATTAATTACGTCATCAAACAGGCCAGGTTCAAATTGACTAAAATACCCAGACTCTAAGAGATGTAAAACCTCCTGTAAGTCCTCATCTTGGTTGATAATAGAAATAGGGTCATAGTGATCTCTACGTGATTCGATTTGTTCCTCTGTCAATCCAAACAAAAAGAAGTTCTCATCGCCGACTTCTTCACGGATTTCAATATTGGCGCCATCGAGGGTGCCTATAGTTATAGCACCATTCATCATTAACTTCATATTGCCAGTCCCGGATGCTTCTTTACCGGCCGTGGAAATTTGTTCCGATAAGTCTGCGCCCGGACATATTTTTTCCATAGCTGAAACCCGATAATCCGCTAAAAATAGCAAAGTTAATTTATCACCTACGTCAGGATCTGAATTAATGACTTGAGCAACATTGTTAATTAATTTAATAACTTTCTTTGCCATACGATAGCCTGGCGCTGCTTTGCCGCCAATTAATACACATCTAGCTACCCAATCTTTGGTATCGCCTTTTTTAATACAGTTATATAGATGAATAACATGCAGAACATTCAATAATTGGCGCTTATATTCGTGTATCCGCTTAACTTGCATATCGAATATTGCATCAACATTTAAATGCAATTCGGTTTCATGATTAGCTTTCTTATAGTCGATCAGACTTTGTTTTGCCGCTTGTTTAATAGCTCGCCATTGCTTTCTGAATTGAGCATCTTCAGCATAGGGCTCTAGTTTTTTTAACTGTGATAAATCCGTTATCCAACCATCACCTATGGTTGCGCTTATTAGATGAGCCAACTCAGGATTACAGGCGGCTAACCAACGCCTTGGTGTTACGCCATTAGTTTTATTGTTGAACTTATGAGGCCAAAATGCATAAAAATCACTAAATAGTCCTTGTTGCAACAACTGAGTATGTAGTTGTGCGACTCCATTGACAGAAAAGCTTCCAACTATGGCTAGATGAGCCATTCTGACATGTTGCTCATGCCCTTCTTCAATGATAGACATTTTACGTAAGCGCTCACTGTCACCTGGCCAGTGATTTGAAACTTCTGCCATAAACTTAGCATTAATTTCAAAAATAATTTCCATCAATCTCGGTAATAACCGCTGCATTAATTTAACCGACCATCTTTCCAGTGCTTCTGGCAATAAGGTGTGGTTGGTATAAGCCATAGTATTTTGTGTAATAGCCCATGCATCATTCCAAGTTAAATCATGATTATCCATCAGTAAACGCATCAATTCAGCAATAGCAATACTTGGATGTGTATCATTAAGTTGAAAACAATTTTTTTCAGAAAAGTGCTTAAAGTTATTGCCATGAACACCTACCCAATGAGCGAGTACGTCTTGTAGGCTAGCGGAAGCCAGAAAATATTGCTGGCGTAACCGTAGCTCTTTACCATTTTCATTAGCGTCATTAGGATATAAAACCATAGTAATATTTTCAGCTGTGTTTTTTGCCGCTACTGCTTCTGCATAATCACCTGCATTAAACTCATCGAGATTAAACTCTTCAGTCGCTACTGATTTCCATAGGCGTAAGGTATTAACGGTGCCGTTTTGATAGCCTGGGATAGGGGTATCAAAGGGGACAGCCACTATGTCAGAGGTTGCAACCCAATCATGTCTTGTGCGCCCTTGATGATCAGTTTTCGTTTCAGTGTGGCCACCAAACTTGATGCTATGAGAATATTCAAGTCGTTCAATTTCCCATACATTACCATTGCGTAACCAATGATCTGGTTTTTCAACTTGCTCACCATTAACGATGGTTTGCGTAAACATACCATATTCATAACGTAAGCCATAACCTAAAACGGGTAGTTGTAAGGTTGCACAACTATCTAAAAAACAAGCGGCTAATCGTCCTAATCCACCATTACCTAGGCCTGCATCTTGCTCACTACTAATCAATTCTTCTAATTCTATACCTAAGTCATACATGGCTTGAGTGACTGTATCGGTTACGCCTAAATTAAGCATGGCGTTACTTAAGGTACGACCCATTAGAAATTCCATCGATAAGTAATAACCTCGTCTACAGTTATTCTTGCTATAGGTTTGATGAGAAATATTCCAGTGCTGCATTAATCGATCACGTAGAGCTAATGACAATGCAGAACTTGCATAAAAAGGCGAGCGACAATGTTCATCTCGTCCTAGCAAATGGACATAATACTGCTTGAAGTCATCAATAAAATCGTCTTTTTTAAGTCCTTTGTTAGGAAGGTCTGTTATAGATAGCTTAGGCTTGCTTTTAATGTATTTATTGGTGGGCATGGGTATATCCTAATAAAAGAACAAAGATTGATTGAGCGCTTATCTGTTTTTGGTAAGTAACAATTATATTAAGGCTGTAAGGGTAGAGTAAGTCATTAACTGATGTGGCATCATAGCATTAGTTATAGGTCAGTATGAAGTGCCTTATTTTTATCTAGCAAGTTTTATTAGTTGACTATTTTGCTGGGATTCAATCGCTACCTCTGGCTTCTTATTAAAAGAAGCCGAGTTGTTTTCCAATAAGCTAATTAGTAATAGTATTTACTTTTGTCTGCAAGTAATCGGCAGTCTAAAGACGATAATTCCGTTTTTCTAAAATGAACCGTTCTAGTTTTTTAAAGTAAGTATGAATGCCGTAAAGAAATCCACCTGCTATCGGTAAGGCAAGATACCAGTGTTCTTTAGCAACTGCCAATAAGCTTAATATTTCATCACCATAAATATAAGCCGGTGTTATGGTAATAGCAGCCCATACCCAAGCACTAATTAGATTGATTATTGCAAACTTTTTGGCTGAATATTTGGTGATGCCTATCGACATAGGAATGACGGTACGTAAACCATACATATAGCGTTGTAAAAAAATAATGGGCCAGCCATGTTTCTTTAACAGTAAATGAGCAATGGCGAATTTACGACGCTGGGCATGAAGTTTTCGTTGAATAAGTCCCTTATTCATTCGGCCTATGTAAAAATAGATTTGATCGCCGGTAAAGCCGCCTAAGCCAGCTATAAAAACGGTGAAGAAATAATCCATGTCGCCAGTATGAGCCATAATGCCGCCCATAATTAAGCCCATTTCACCTTCTATGATGCTCCATAGAAATAAAATGACGTAACCGTACTCTTTGAGCCAACCGATGAATAGATCTTCCATAAAATAATTAATTCCGCTTAGAGCTTGTTCCCATTGCAATCATATTCTTACATGCAGGTGAAAAACAAAAAAAAGTTATAGTAACATACCGGCGGTTAAATAGAAGAGCATGCTGGTATTTTGCATGCTCTTTGAAGGCTTTGATTTATTTCATTGCAGCAACAATAGCATTGCCCATTTCAATAGTGCCACAATTTGATTGTGGGTTAATGTCTTGAGTGACGAAAACACCTTCATTAACGACTTTATCAACAGCCGTTTTAATCCGATCTGCTGCCGCTGTTTCACCTAGATAATCTAGCATCATAATGCCCGCCATAATAACGGCTAGTGGATTAGCTATATTTTTACCTGCAATATCTGGAGCACTACCGTGTACCGCTTCAAATAAAGCGGCATTTTCACCAATATTTGCACCAGGTATTAAACCAAGGCCACCGACTAGACCCGCAGTTAAATCCGATAAAATATCACCAAACATATTAGTACACACAACGACATCAAATTGCTGAGGATTCATCACCATGTGCATACAAGCTGCATCTATAATTTTTTCATCAAACTCAATGTCAGGATAACGGGCGGCAGTTTCTCTGGCGACATCAAGAAATAAGCCTTGAGTATATTTCAAGATATTGGCCTTATGACAAACCGTTACTTTTTTACGATTATTGTCTCTAGCATATTTAAAGGCATAATCAACAATACGTTCTGAGGCAGTGCGCGTAACGACAGCTAAGCTTTCAGCGATATCTTTTTTGGGGGTTAAATAATGCTCAAGTCCCGCATATAAGCCTTCAGTGTTTTCGCGAACGATGACAATGTCGACATCCTCAAAGCGCGTTTTGATACCCGGCCAACTCTTAGCTGGACGAACATTGGCGTACAGTTCATATTGCTGACGTAAAGCTACGTTGATGCTTCTAAAGCCAGTGCCAACTACGGTAGTTAAGGGGCCTTTAAAAGCTAATCGAGTTTCATCGAATGACGCTAAGGTTGCTTCTGGCAAAGGAGTGCCGAATTTTTCAAAAGCAGCCAAACCGGCATAAGCTTCTTCCCATTGAATGTTTGCACCTGACGCATTAATAACTTTTACGGCTTCATCCATAATGGAAGGGCCAATACCATCCCCTTTTATCAATGTGACTTTGTGCATGACTATCTCCGA
>QVQF01000090.1 GCA_003584895.1 Methylococcales bacterium | reverse complement strand
ACGTCAATATGAATGGGAAAATATCAAACCTCAAGTTGATCACGTTATTTTCCCTGATGGAAAACGTCTGATTATTTTAGCTGAAGGCCGTCTTGTTAATTTAGGTTGTGCAACAGGACATCCTAGCTTTGTGATGTCTAACTCATTTTGCAATCAAGTATTAGCGCAAATCGAGTTATGGAAGAACTCAGCCAGTTACAAGAATGAAGTTTACATATTACCTAAAATATTAGACGAGAAAGTTGCAAGATCACATTTACAACAAATCGGTGTGAATCTTACTGTTTTGACTGATGAGCAAGCTAAATACATCAACGTGCCTGTTGCCGGTCCTTACAAAGCCGATCATTATCGTTATTGATTAATCAGCGATCACGTGTAGTATAGCCCAATATTTAAGGCTTATTGTTGGGTTACACTACGCTAACCCAACCTACACTTATTGACATGCATACACCAAAAAAACACGCCCAGCTATATAGCTTTGAATTTTATCCTCCTAAATCACCCGAAGGTGCGGTAACTTTACAACAGGTTTATAGCAAACTCGCAGAATTAAACCCCGATTTTTTCTCCGTCACTTTCGGTGCAGGCGGCTCAACTCGCGACAAAACCTTTGATACTGTTATCGATATTCAATCAAAAGGCCTAGCCGCTGCCCCTCACTTATCTTGCGTTGCTTCAACAAAAGCCAATATCCGCGCCATACTAAAAGACTACCAAGATAACGGTATCAGCAAGATAGTTGCGCTTAGAGGTGATCTACCTTCTGGCATGATGTCTGCCGGTGAGTTTCGTTATGCTAATGAATTAGTCGAATTTATCCGTCAAGAAAGCAGCGATCACTTTCAAATACATGTGGCCGCTTATCCAGAAGTACACCCACAATCTGAGTCAGCAACTTCAGACTTTAAAAACTTTAAACGCAAAGTCGATGCCGGTGCAAATGCTGCGATTACTCAATATTTTTACAATGCAGAAGCCTACTTTTGCTTTGTAGACAACTGTGAAAAAAATGGCATAACTATTCCTATTGTGCCTGGCATCATGCCCATTACTCAATATACGCAATTATTTCGCTTCTCAGAAATGTGCGGCGCAGATATTCCACGCTGGATGAGAAAACGCTTAGAAAGTTTTGGTGATGATAAAGCCTCTGTACAAGCCTTTGGCTTAGATGTTGTCAGCGAACTTTGCCAGCGTTTATTAGACAATGGCGCACCCGGACTGCATTTTTACACCATGAATCAATCTGCACCCTGTTTAGCCATTTTAGATCGACTCAAACCATAGGCAAAACCTACTCTTAAAAGCGATTATATGAGCAATCAATCTCTTTCAAAACGTGACCTCTCGGTTTTGTGGCATCCTTGCACACAAATGAAAGACCATGAAAGCTCAGCCATCATTCCTATTAAAAAAGGCCAGGGTGTTTGGCTAGAAGATTTTGATGGCAATCGCTACCTAGATGCCATTAGCTCTTGGTGGGTTAATTTGTTCGGCCACGCAAACCCACACATTAATGCCGCACTCAAAGACCAAATCGACAAGCTAGAACAAGTTATATTTGCAGGCTTCAGCCATGAACCGGCTATCTATTTAGCAGAACAACTCGTCGCAGTAACGCCCAAAGGACTAGAGCGCTGTTTTTATGCAGACAACGGTTCTGCTGCGGTAGAAGTCGCACTCAAGATGAGTTTTCATTACTGGCGTAATAATAATCAAACTCAAAAAACTAAATTCATCACTTTAGAAAACAGTTATCACGGTGAAACATTAGGGGCTCTAGCCGTCGGTAATGTCGCGTTATACAAAGAAACCTACGCGCCCTTATTAATGGATGTCATTACTGTCCCTGGGCCCGATTGTTACTACCGAGAATCGAATGAGTCTTGGGCGGATTATTCCACGCGCCGTTTTGCGTTAATGGAACATACTCTACAACAACACTCTGAAAACGTTTGCGCTGTCATTTTAGAGCCCTTAGTACAATGCGCCGGCAACATGCGCATGTATGATCCTATTTATTTAACTCTGCTACGTGCGGCTTGTGATAAATATCAAGTCCATTTAATTGTTGATGAAATAGCCGTGGGGTTTGGGCGTACTGGCACTTTATTCGCCTGTGAACAATCCGACATCAGCCCTGACTTTATGTGTTTATCTAAAGGCTTAACCGGTGGTTATTTACCACTATCAGCAGTCATGACCACTAACGAGATCTATCAAGCATTTTATGACGATTATCATAAACTGAATGCTTTCTTACATTCGCACAGCTACACGGGCAATGCCTTAGCTTGCAGAGCAGGATTGGCAACCTTAGAAATTTTTCAACAGAACAAGATTATTGAAAACAATAAACGGCTAGCATCCATCATGAAACAGATGACCGCTCATTTTATTGAACATACTCATGTAGCCGAAGTGAGGCAAACAGGTATGATAGTCGCTATAGAGCTGGTCAAAAACAAACAAACCCGTGAACCCTATCCATGGCAAGAACGGCGTGGCCTGAAGGTTTATCAATACGCACTATCTAAGGGCGTATTATTACGTCCACTAGGCAATGTAATTTATTTTATGCCACCTTACATCATCACCGAAGATGAGCTTTTATTGATCGCTAAAGTGGCTTTTGATGGCATACAGTGGGCGCTTAAGGATTAAGATGAGAGTTTCCAGATTATATACAACAGCCATTTTAAGCACAGGCAAAACCATAGCACTCGATGATGACAATGGTCATTATGTCAGAACGGTATTACGCTTAAAAAAAGATACCGACATTATCCTATTTAATGGCAGCGGCGGTGAATACTTAGGCTGCGTATCAGATGTTAGTCGCAAAGCGGTACTCATAGACATTAAACACTGGATAGACCGTAGTGCAGAATCACCACTAATAGTCACGTTAGGCTTAGGTATTTCACGTGGCGATCGTATGGATTTTACTGTACAAAAAGCTGTGGAATTAGGTGTTAACCACATAACCCCCTTAATGACTGAACATTGCGTAGTACAACTTAAAGGTGAGAAAAGGCCCCAACGTTTATTGCATTGGCAAAAAATAGCCCAACATGCCTCAGAACAATGTGGCAGAACAATAGTGCCCCCGTTAACGGATATCCATCACTTGCAACACTGGGTCAGTTTGCAACAAGGTCTAAAAATATTTCTTGATCCCTATGCCACAACTTCTCTGGCCGAACTTTGCCCCCTCAACGGACAGGTGACCTTGCTCACAGGCCCTGAAGGTGGCTTTGCAGATCAAGAAAGAGAAATTGCCAAAGCTGATGGATTTGTTCCCGTCAGCATAGGTAAACGTATCCTAAGAACAGAAACAGCCTCACTAGCCGCCTTAGCTGCGGTACAATTGCTCTGGGGAGACTTTGCACCATCACCGACTATTGCTCACTCAGAAATCTAAATGCTACGCACACTTTACTATGCACTCTTACCCCTATTGATATTGCTAATCGCAATAGCATTAGCCTGCATCGTCAGCTATTTTGTGGTATTGGGCTTTGGAGAGTTCGTTGAGTTTAGAAAGATTATCAGTAAAAGTACCCAAGTACTGCTTATCTTAAGCATATTTCCCATCACCTATTACCTTAAAATCAGTAAAGCTGAACTAGGCTTTGCTTCACTAGCAGTATTTTTAAAACAAATAGTGCTCGGTTTCTGTCTTGGCTTAATCACCTTACTGCCAGTTTTTATTGTTTTATACTTATTGGGCATCAATGTACTGGATGATACTCAGATCTGGACGACCAGCTTCGTCGTCAAAAACTTGATTATTAGCCTACTACTTGCACTACTGATTTCATTAATTGAAGAGCCCTTATTTAGAGGCCTGCTATTAATCAGCTTACAGAAGAAACTACCAGTCATACCCGCCATCATTATTAGTGCTAGCTACTATGCTGCCTTACATTTCTTAAATAGCAACACTAACATCCAAGCCCAAGACCTTAAAATCTATAGCGGCTTTACACTACTCACTGAAGCCTTCACTAATCTATTAAACCCTGTTATTTTTTCAGCCTTTCTGGCTTTATTAATGGTAGGTATTTTTCTAGGCGTACTCAGAACACAAGTAAAATCTAGCTTAGGATTTTGTATCGGTTGTCATACTTGCTGGGTTTGGCAAATCAAAATGAATAAGACCTTATTTAATACCGACTTTAATTCAGAATATCACTACCTAGTCAGTAGTTATGATGGCGTGATTGGCCCATTAGTAACAATATGGCTACTATTAGCAATAATTAGCTACTTTATAGTTAGGAACTATAAAAGGACATGACGCTAGTGATCATTAACCGTTAATGACTGAATCAAATTCAACGTTCTTTGAGGCATATTTTGCTCTGATGTCTCTTCTAAATTTAAACGGGCATCTTCATGTACCGTAGTCATAAACTGTAACAACTGCATTTCAAAGTGCATTTTTGTTTCAATATCATCCGCTTCCCACATTTTATTCAACAACTGTTTAGCATGATGATGAATAGTATAGGCAACGGCTATCGGCAAATGGTCATAGCTTAGCTGTATAGACTGTTTAAGCTGATCTAAAGAAATTAAATACTGTTTATAATCCTTAATATCTTGCTTACATTTAGTCTTCAGTATCACAAGCTCTGTCTCATGCTTAGTCTCTAACAACGAAATTTCATGAGCTAACAGTACACTTTTATTTTTTAATGCTACTTCCAGTGCTTTTTCAGCTAAGGCACGTTCATGTATTAACTTAAGTACTTGTTCTTGATTAGCCACTTGCCACTGCAAACTTCCATCTTTCAAGCTATAAAAAAAACTGACCAACCTAAAAGCCCAGCGTTTTATCATCGTCATTATCTAAAAGCCTGCATATAATATTTCACCTTCTTATTTGCAAATGTTACTCATACCATTCTCACGCTTTTCTCACTGCCTTTAAGTTAAGCGAAAACATCATAAAACTTGGAGTGCAATAGCTGACGCTGTTTTACTCCAGATACACAGAATACTTAATAAAGTCCTCAATCTTTTTCTGTAACGTTAACAGCGCCTCCATATCCTTTAGTGCTAACCAACGCCTATGCTCTTTTTGGAATTGCACATAAGTCGCTTTGGGTAACTGCCTTTTAATTCGAGATAAATTCCTAATAATACCTTTAGATAAAATCTGTAACTGTTGTTGATCATTAGCGCTCAACAACTGCTTTCTTTTTAATTGAGTAAAGTAACTAATTTGCACCTGTTTAAAATGCAACAAACGCATCAGCCTATCCTGTTTAGCTTGAATAAACCATAATCGTCGCTGTAAAAGTTGACTAGCGGAAAAATAACATTTCCACGCCAATAAAATCCGTTTAATGACCATTAATAAACCTGTTGTCGCTAACAACAAAAATGCACTTAACAGTGTGACTATGCCTAATTGAGTAAATAGCTCAGACAGACTAGGAAAACTTAATCTCAGTAACAAATCGGCTAACATCATAATACAGAAAGCCGCTAATGTTAATAAAAGCACGAGTCTAATAATCATAAGCATTGGATTTTACTAAATAATATTGGCTATTGTACTTAACTTTATGATTCTGCACTATTTCAATTAGAACAGGTACCACCTAAAACTAAAAGATATGTCTCTGGAATAAATAGCCTTAGCTGTTTTACAAACAACAACCGACGCTGCTTTACCCTGACATTTAAAACCCTACTTATCTCTAATCTCAGGCTTAGATCACACAAAACTTAAGCCTATTATAAAATCAAATGTTACTAAAACGTTCAATTTGATAGAATAGTTTTAAAAATACATGATTAAATTGAACGTAGGTGTTTGATTACAGTAACCAGCCACCTATAATATTGATGATAATACCAATTCGTCAGCGAAAAACCGATACACTTAAGCGCTTACCTTAAATCTTACTCACTGTAACAGTAAGAAAATAACCGATCCATAACTGAGAGCTCTTGTTTTTAATGAATACTGTTAAATCGATACTACTTCTTTTGCTTCCCATTTGCTTACTTTTAGCACCTAACACTAGTTATGCGGGCCATGCCGCAATAATGATTGATGCTTCAAATGGCAGTGTTTTGCATGAAGAAAACGCGACTCATTCATGGTACCCGGCCTCTCTTACTAAAGTAATGACACTGTACATGACCTTCGATGCTTTAAAAGCAGGGGAAATTCAACTTAACGACATCTTAACCGCCTCCGCGCACGCTGCGCGACAACCCCAAAGTAAACTCGGCTTAAGACAGGGTGAAAAACTAACAGTACAAGATGCTATTTTGGCCGTCATAACACGCTCTGCGAATGATGCAGCAGTCGTTTTATCAGAACATTTAGGCGGCACTGAAGAAAACTTTGCTATTAAAATGACCGCTAAAGGGCATTCCTTAGGCATGTATGATTCTCATTTTATGAATGCAACGGGTCTTCCACATCCATGGCAAGTGACTACATCACGGGACATGGCGTTACTAGCCTGGAAAACTCAGCAAAACTTCCCTAATTATTATCCCTTCTTTTCTGCACACACTTTCAATTTCAAAGGTCGTGAATTACACGGCATCAACAAATTTACGGCGAACTACCCTGGCGCAGAAGGCATGAAAACAGGCTTTACCTGCGGCTCTGGCTATAATTTAATTTCAGTAGCCAACCAAAACGGCAAACGTCTTATCGGTGTAATTTTAGGCGGCATGACTAGTCCAGAACGCTATCAACTTATGATTAAGATGATGAATAACGGCTTTGCTAATAGAACTGATGCAAATCCTGCTACTAATATTAACGCCATGGCCAGCAATACAGGTGGCATACCTCCCTTTCAACTCGGCTGTGGCAATATGCCACAAACCAGTATAGGTTCAAATTCTACTAATGATACTTATATCCCAAAAGCTAAACTTAACAGAAAGCTTACTCATAGTATTCACCATACAACAATAACGCCCACTGTGAAAAAGATAACCACCATTCGTCCTATTGCAAAACCTAAACTAACAGTCGCTACTAAGAGTAAAATCAAGTCTACCAAACCTAAAAAGATAGAACAGATTAATAAAACTCGCTACCATCACCCA
The DNA here is from genome assembly GCA_003584895.1 of Methylococcales bacterium. Classification (GTDB taxonomy): domain Bacteria; phylum Pseudomonadota; class Gammaproteobacteria; order Methylococcales; family Methylomonadaceae; genus Methylobacter_C. Next base: position 9,945 of record QVQF01000090.1, on the reverse strand, counting down.
AAATAGCAATATATCATGATGATCATTATTACTGCTTGTGCTATAAACACTAATGATCAAACAATAATAAAAACGCTTACAAAATCAGGACTAAATCTATCATGAATCAAAACAAAGTGATCGCTCATAAACCGCTATTATTGTGTAGCCTAACTTTAGCTATGGCTCTAACTGGCTGCGCTACTACTTCGCCTACTCCAGAAAAAACGGATCCATGGATAGGTTGGAATAAAGGTACCCAATCATTTAATGATAATGTGGACAAGGCTATTTTAAAGCCAGTCGCCAAAGGCTATCAATGGATTACGCCTACTCTCGTCAACGAAGGTGTCACTAATTTCTTTAGTAACATTAATGACATCGGCGTCACTATCAATGATTTGTTACAATTTAAACTAAAACAAAGTGGCATGGATGCCCGTCGACTACTTGTCAACTCCACAGTGGGCGTGGCAGGCTTTGTTGATATAGCAAAAATGATTGACTTGCCTAAACATCAAGAAGATTTCGGACAAACACTGAGTGTTTGGGGAGTTCCTTCTGGCTCTTATTTAGTTTTACCACTTTTAGGCCCTAGCAACCCTAGAGATGCAGTAGGTATTGTGGGCGATGCTTTGTTTAATCCATTAACTTATGTCTCTGCTTTTGGAACCACGGCTATCAGTGCAGCTATTGCAGGCTCTAAAGCTGTAGATGTAGTTGATAGACGTGCAAACTTGATGACGACTGAAAAAATCATCAATGAGGGCTCAGTTAATCGCTATGAATTCATCAAAAACTCTTATGAACAAAATCGTGACTTCTTAATACATGATGGAAACTCTAGCCAAGATGTTGATTTACTAGATGACAATTCAGGCACGAACACTGGTAACGCAACGTCCTCTACACAAAACAAAAACAGTACAAACAAATCAGCCCCTGATTCTAATAAAGCTAAGCATACACTTGAACTAACAGCACCTAAGTAAAAATTCACCGCCACGTAGGTAGTTGGGCTGCGTCTTTTCGCAACCCAACAACCTGGCCCTCGTGATTGCTTAGACGTCAGCAACAACAAACGATTTGAACTTTATCTGAATGTTAACAATCATACATTTCTGATTGAAGCCCACTTAATTGAATAATAAAGACTACTCATGAGCTACAAAACAACCCTTATCAAACTAGCTATCAAATGGACTCCAAAATTGATGGTCGTCTGGACAACTAACTTCATACTTAAGGGTATTGCTCAGTTAATTGACTTTGATTTAGATATAGAGGCACGAAAAGTCTATGTGCATATTAAACTCGAAGGAGAAGCTGAATCTATTGAAGTCTGGCTAAATGATTTTGCCATTGCCAGCAAAGACAATGCTTATCAGTTATTAATTCAAGATGCGCAATCTAACCGCATTTGGTTAACCAATATATTCGCACATATCACAGGAAGAGCTTGGAACATACCCGTGCCGCCACAATTTGTGGGTTATTTTAAATTGATCGCTGAATTATTTCAACCTGCACCAATTGCTATAGAACATCAAAGCAGCTAATACTTTTTTGGAAACGCCAAGTCCCTGCTTGGCTCAGCATCCCCAATAATCAATTACCACCCGGCATACCTTTAAGCAACCAAGCAATGAAGTTATCTCGGTTACGCGAACAGATCACTACTTTACCTCTACCCGAAAATTTTAACACCATGCCTTCGCCACTGGTGACACTATTAACCAGTTGACCTAACAAACCACTAGCTTGTTGTGTTGCAACCGAGATTTCATGATGTAAGGTGCTATCCCAAGCCACTACATGGGCATTGTCTATAATAATATCTTTACCCGGCTCTACATCGAGCACAAAGCTAGAACCAAAACCAGAAACCGCTAACTTACCAACACCACTAGCTTCACAAATAAAGAAACCACCGGTTTGACCAAACATAGCTGTGCCTAAGCTTTGTGAGCGTACATTCAAAGTCACACCGCTTTCTGCTGCCACAAAAGCACCATCAGTAATTTTGTAGCTAATAGCACCGACGTCTAATACTTGTATAGCACCTGGCAAGGTAGGTGATAACAAACAATCGCCATCACCGCGTATCGCTTCTATATGTTGTTGAAAGAACGATTCTCCATTAGCAAAGCGGCGCATCAAGGCACTACCAATACCGCCAGTCATTTTACCTTTTAGCTCTAAGGCACTTTCCATCATCACCATGGCGTTAGATTCGCAATAAATCTTTTCCCCACGCAACAGACTAATATGCAAAAAGGGATCAACATCGCCAGTCACTGTAAATTGTGCCATCTCTTATAGCCTTTAGTTAACATTCAAAGTAGGCATTATCTTTCACTTATGCTTATTATTCCAATATTTACCATTTTCATCACGCCATGATTGTATATCCCAACCGTTTTCCAGCTCACTTAACATAAGCGCACCTTTATCTGCGGTGTTCCACCATAGTGCTCCGATTTGCTGATAGCGCTGTAAGCTAATCGGATGTGGATGACCAAATTGACTTTTATATCCTGCAGAAATAAGTACGTATTTGGGTTGTACGGCCTTTAAAAAACTTAACGATGAAGACGTTTTACTACCATGATGCGGTGCTAATAAGATATCAGATTTCAATTCATGATCATAAGTCTCTACCAACCAAGATTCTGCGGCAGCCTCAATATCACTGACTAATAATACGGAACCCTGTTTCGATTGAATCCTTAGCACACAAGAATTATCGTTATCTGATGCAAAGCTTTGTTGTGGAGACAACATAGTAAAGCTCACATCATCCCAAGTCCAAGCTTGTCCTGCTACACAACTCTGCGGTGCATAAGCGCTTAATTGCTCAGTAGCACTGGTTAATACTTGCTGGGTAGGTATGCCACGCAACAAGGAATCGGCACCGCCAATATGATCGTTATCTCCATGACTGACAATCAAGGTATCTAAGTGTTCGGTACCTTGTTGCCGTAAAAAGGGCAAAATGGCACTCTGACCCATGTCACTTTCTGCGGAAAATTTAGCACCAGTATCATATACCAAACTATGATGAGTGGTTTGCACCACCACTGACAAACCTTGACCTACATCTAATACAGTCATCTTGATTGCACCAAGTGCTGGTAATTTAGGTTCGGTAAAAATTAAGGGTAAAAACATGACCGCACTAAGCCATCGTGATGACATACCGGCAGGTGCTAACATTAACAAAATACCCGGCAAGGCAAATAGCAACGCCCAGGTCGAGGGCTGCGCGTGATTGATAGAGGCTAGTGGCAATTCCGCCATTACCGACAACAGCCACCATAATCCTTGTAAAACGCCATCAACCACAATAAACAACCAGTGAGCTACGATCGGCACAGTAAACATTAATAACACACCTATTAAAGCCACTGGCACGACCAACACACTGATAACAGGCACAGCAATAAAATTAGCTAAAGGTGATATCAAGGACACTTGCTGAAAAAAGAATAATAATAAAGGTGCCAAGCCCACTGATGTAGACCAATTAATCTTGATAACTTCTAGTACATAGCCAAACGAACCTAAGCGGCTGGAAACGGTATATATAATTAAACTAACCGCCAGAAAAGATAACCAAAAGCCCGCCGACAAGGCGGCTAATGGATCTACAATCATCACTAACAATAATGCCACGGCTAAGGTATTAAAGGGTCGAGTATTACGCTGAAAACTAATAGCGAGCATCACCACTGTTAGCATAATCACTGAACGCTGAGTCGGTACGGAAAAACCCGCTAATCCAGCATAAAACACAGCCGTCACCATAGCTGCAAGCGCAGCAACTCGTTGTGGCGAGTAAGCCAATAAACTTGTCCTAGCCCAGATTTTTAGTACTAGAAAATAAACTAATCCGGCAATCAAGCCTACGTGTGAACCTGAAATCACCACGAGATGGGTAGTGCCGGTTTTTCTAAAAACCTCCCATTCATGCTGGGAGATACCACTACCATCACCAATAGTCAGTGCTTTAATCAACCCTAAATGAGAACAGTCGCTGGCGACTACCGATAAACGATCAGTAATCATTTGTCGCAACATGGCTATATGCAGCCATGTTGAGGAAACGCCCAACAAAACAGGCTTAGGGCTTGGGCGAATATAACCGGTCGCAGCTATACCTTCGGTAAATAACCAACGTTCATAATCAAAACCGCCAGGATTAAAACTACCATGAGGTCGCTTTAACTTAACCGTAAAAGTCCATTGTTGCCCCGCTTTAATAGGCTGTTCGGGATAATACCAATTTAATCTTAACAAGCGCGGTAATTTTTGCGCAGAGGATTGCACTATAAAATCAAAGCGCGTACGTCGTTCATCTTGCTCTGGTAAGTCGGCAACATAGCCACTCACTGCGATATCAATACTTTCTAGTGCCTCAGGTAGTTGATCCGATAACCGCAACATGGCAAAAATGACGGCCCACAATACGCCCATCACCAAGAATAATAGTCGCCAATGACGTAAGCTTGCAAAAACGATAGCCGAGAGGATTATCATAATTAGCCAGTGATGACCTGGCAATACTTGAAACTGCTGCACAGCTAAGAGCCCAATTAGAAATAACAGTACAGATACCAGCATTTAATGCCTCAGTGTTATGTCAGCTACAAGTTTGGCTTACATCTTTTCGCAAGCCACCACTGTATCGATATCTTATTGAGTTGTAAGAGTATCAACCCAAGCTGCGTGCCTTATTAGCTTTCTTACAGCGAAAGTAAAAAAACGGCTGAACTCCGCGCCATTCTGGGGTATTATCCCATACCGATTACTTTCACAGGAACCTTCCATGACTCAAGATGAATTAAAACAAAAAGTAGCACTAGCTGCTATACATTATATTAAAGATGTCTCCATTGTCGGTGTTGGCACAGGCTCTACCGTCAAACATTTCATTGATTATTTAGGCGACATTAAAGGTGATATTGAAGGTGCTGTATCTAGCTCTGAAGTCAGCACTGCCCATTTAAAGAAAGTCGGCATCCCTGTTTTTGATTTAAACGCAGTTGGTACCCTAGATATCTATGTCGATGGCGCTGATGAAGTCAGTCCTCATAAGCACTTAATTAAAGGCGGCGGTGCAGCACTAACGCGTGAAAAGATTATTGCTGCGGCCAGCAAAAAATTTGTGTGTATCGTTGATGAAAGCAAATGCGTTGATGTTCTGGGTAAATTCCCTTTGCCTGTTGAAGTTATTCCTATGGCCAGAAGCTATGTGGCCAGAGAACTGGTTAAATTAGGCGGTCAACCCGTATGGCGCGAAAACTGTATTACAGATAATCACAACGCGATACTCGATGTCTATAACTTCAATATTATTGATCCTATTAAACTAGAACAAATTATCAATAATATTACCGGTGTAGTGACTGTCGGTCTATTTGCTATGAGACCTGCTGATGTCGTTTTAATTGGTAAAGGTACTGAAGTAATTACCCTGTAATTTTTTGTATTAATCGTTGCATAAGTTTTTGCAGTTATCTTTGTAGAACCGATACTGAGTTTGTCAATGTAGCTCCGATTGCTGGGATTCGTACCTCATCCCTGCCTACGTGTATTGTAGGCTGGGATGTAGCGTTGGAGCGATAAGGTTGAGGCAACAACTCTTAAATTATCGGTTTGCTCAACTTCCATTTAAGTCATACCCATAAAATCAATACAAAGGTCTCTAGGATTTACCTAGCTCGCCCTTTACAATAGCGTTCATTACATCACTATATCATCGCTATTAATGAATCCTAAATACGCTATGCTCTGGATAGTACCGCTACTTGTAGTATTAGTCGCTGCACTTTTTAAAGTCGCCCCACAATTACAACAACCGGCTGGCATCACGCCACCTGAGACTATTTACAGTCGTTCAGACAATAGCAGTATGAATAAACCCTGTTCAAATGATCATCCTGAGTGGCGACCTGCACAAGTGATCGAAGGCCTTACCATAGATGCAGCACCCTCCTGCGAACCTGACAATCCTTATGACATAGTCACATCGGTTAAAGGCACTAATAATGTCTCTATGGCCACCTTAATGCAGACTAATTTTGCTCAAGATGCCATCACCCTAAGCGATGATTTAGATCATGATGGCGATCCCGATATTATTCGCATTAAACTGGAAGTCGTTGAACTTAACGGTAGCAGTCCGGATGGTGAGTTTTTAATCAACACTTATGATATAGCACCAGGCATACAACCAGGTCTTTGGGTTTATGCTCCCAAATCACGCGGCATGGCGCTAAAAAACTTTAATTCATTAGTGGCCAATCCTTTATTACGCGCCCCCTCGCCTGTCATTCGGGTTGAGCAAGGCGATAAAGTTTATATTACCTTAGAAAACACCCATTATTTACCGCACACCATACATTTACATGGCGTAGATCATCCTTGGCTGAATGACCAAGGCCAAGATAATGATGGTATGGAAGAACATGCGGTTTTTCCAGGTAAGAGCCACACTTATCAAATACAGCCTAGACATGCAGGCACTATGCTTTACCACTGCCATGTGCAAACTGCGCAGCATTTTATGATGGGCCTAAATGGCATGTTCATCGTTGAAGAAAATAAAGCCAATAACTGGCTACAAACCTTTAATATCGGAGCAGGACAAGTACGCCACCCTTCGGCTGCGGTCAAAAAAGCTTACAGTCAAGAATATGATCTACATTATCAATCCGTTGATAAGAAATTAGCGTCTATCATTCAAACAGTGATTGATCCTAGACTCATAGCCCAACGCATGGCTAGAGACTACAACATGACGGAGTCTTTTGAGAACTACTTCATGCTCAACGGTCACTCTTTTCCATATACGCTGCGTGATGCTATGATCATCGCTGAGGAAAATGAGACCATTAAGCTGCATGTCGCTAATTTACAGCGCTCGTCTATCGCTTTACATATTCATGGCCACAAAGCGACGATCACCGCCTTAGATGGTGTAGAGCTATCCGAAGGCCAGCAAATAACCCGAGATGTCTTTGATATCGCCCCCGCACAACGCACCGATTTACGCTTACAAACCAAAGATGATGGCTTACATAGTTATGGCCCTGGTTTGTGGATGTTTCATGATCATGTGCCTACAGGCACGACTTCCGACGGCATGGAGCCGGGTGGCAACATGGCTATTCTTGCTTACAAACATTATCTTGATGAGCAAGGTATGCCCAAAATGCATGATGAGTTATTCGATCAAGTCTTTAATAAAGACTATTACGCTAAAAAACAAGCGGTATGGAACAGCGGAGATTTTGCAGCCTTACTCGGTGACGCTGGCTTAGTCGCTCCGAATTATATTCATATCATCCTCTTCGGCCTGCTGGCTGGCTTGATCATCGCCTTATTAGTTTTTAGTGCGCTAATTATTAGACGGAAACAACCATGAAAACCTTAGCACTCACTTTAGTCATGCTTTGCGCTAGCTCATGGGTCTCTGCCATGGAAATGGGCGGCATGTTGATGGATGATAAAGGCATGATTATGAATGCCAACAGCGACACCTTGCCTAGGGACTGCACGGCTATTTCAGAAACCGTCGATATTACTATTCGTGCCGGTCAACAACATGCGCAAAAGTTTACCGGCAAGATGTTTGCTTTCGATCAGCAAGAATGGAATGTTAAACCCTGCGCCAAAATCAATATCACTTTTATTAATGATGACCAAATACGCCATCAATTGATGATACATGGCTTGCCAGGTTATTTATATCCTGATGGCATGCTGCATTTAGAACTTTATGGCGAAGGTCAGTTACAAGCCTCATTGATAGTGCCTAGCTTAAAAAAGACTTATCTCGTCCATTGTGAATTGCCCCAACACATGGAAAAAGGCATGAAAGCACAACTGAAAGTTGATGGCGGCAATGGTGATTTACCCAGCATACCGGGACTTACTGCCCCAGTAAAAGCCGATAGCTATCCCGTAGATTGGAGCTCATTAACCACCGCTATATTAATACTCTGTGTGCTAGTGGGTTGCGTGATTCCCTTTATTATTTTTCTTAATGCACCACGCATTAAAGAGCTAGTAAAAAAACGATGGTCGTCATTGAAACACAAACAAAAAAAGACAGCCGAGTAATTCGTAGGATGGGTAAAGCGATAGCGAAACCTATCAGGTTGGTAAAATAACAAAACTCATTAATCACATTGGATGTTTATGAATGATGCTTCAATTTTAAACTATGGGCTGTGAAGAAAATCGCAACAAAAAAGGTGACAGGTAATGTTCGCTGTCTTGCGAATACACCCGATGGGATTCGTAAATGGTCATTAATGACTTCGAAAAAACAAAGTCTGTGCGGCTAAAAGTCAGCGCAGTCACTTTGGCGTTATTATGACTATAGCCACGAAAATCTGTTTGCTTGCTTAAATAAAAACCCGCCACTAACGCGGCTTCAACAAATTTTACTACCGCATGCACGGGTAGCAACAGGTAAAACAAGCCCTGACTGGACAGTAATTGATCTGCACTTTTAATTAAATCAGCAAAAGGCAATTCATCGTTATGTCGGGCGACTTTTCTAAGTGTATCTGTGGTCTTGCTGTGATTCTCAAAAAAGGGCGGATTACAAATAACAAGATCATATTGATGCCCAATTGAAATAGCAAAACCTTGAATATCTTGATGCACTGCCTCAATACGATCGGCCCAAGGACTATTGCTGAAATTTAGCTTCGCTTCTTCATAGCTAGCTTGCGTTAATTCTACCGCAGTCACTTGTTCCGCTCCCAATTGAGCGGCCATTAACGACAGCACACCCGTCCCCGCACCAATATCCAAAACTCGATCACCCTTATTAACGGGTGCCATAGCACCAAATAGCACCGCGTCCGTACAGACTTTCATGGCGGATTGCGTCTGGATGACTGAAAACTGCTGAAAGCGGAAAATTGACATAGTGCGGTATGGCTGATTTAAGTGTTTTATTGTAATGATTCAGCAAGCAGCTTCGATGAAGCAAGGCGGAATCAAGATTATACAGCACTACGATTTCCTCGATTCCTCTGCGTTTCATCGAGGCTACTTGCTTTGCTTTTTTAGGACATATAGCCAAAAACCAAGCTTAACTTAGCCTTAATACAGCCTAGCAAAGGCTTAATCGACTAAATCAAGGACTTAATTAGGACTATCAAGCGCTAGATTCGGCTAGCGAGTAATTTATTTGACGAATCTTGCGCTTAATCTTTATTTTCAGTGCTTTAATCGGATTTATCAGTGGTTTAATCAGCGTGATCAAACATTTCATTGGGCTATCAAAGCGTTAATTGACTATTTAAAGCACATTAAACATCAGATTAAAGCCTTAACAAATAAAACCTAGCGCTTAATCATAACTATGAAAGACTTAATCATGGCTTTTAAGCCTTTAGTTAGCCTTGTTATAGGCTTAATGTGACTTATTAAACGACTGTTACTACCGATTAAGCCTTAGATACTGCTGGCTATAGTTTGCTAGGTCTTTTTAAGCGCTAGATTTCGCTGGTTATTGTTCGCTAAAGACTTTTAAGGGCTAGATTGCGTTGATTGTCGTTTGCTAAGGACTTTTAAAGGCTAGATGCTGCTGTCTATTGGAACGATAGTTACTCAGAAAGTTTTGTCCGTCAGGCAATTTCATGTAAGCGTTAGGTCATTCTCAAAAAATTAAATTACCGACTATAGGATGTGCTGAACGATAGTGAAGCGCATCGCGCTATCGTGGTGATGCGCTTCACTATCGTTCAGCACATCCTATAAAAGCTTAGGTTTATTACGTCTTACTTTATAGATAGATGGTCGGATCAACAAAAGACAAAATTTATCTGGACATCTATACGCCGAGCTGAAGCTCGGCTTTCCCAGAATAAATAGACACATTTTATTAGCTGCCCCATCTTTAATGGGGCAGCCGATTTAATTATCGAAGGTTATTCCCACTCA
>QVQF01000062.1 GCA_003584895.1 Methylococcales bacterium | reverse complement strand
CCCATTATGTTGATGCTTATTTTTACCTTGGTAAGAAGTTTTGTGGGTATCGATACCGGTAATATCCCTTATCCGATACTCACTTTTGCAGCTTTGTTGCCTTGGGTGTTTTTTCAAGAGTCAGCATCGGAAGGTGTAAATAGCGTGACTTCTAATGCGGCCTTAATTAAAAAAATATACTTTCCTCGCGAAGTTTTTCCTATTACCGCGATGGTGACAAAAATAGTGGAATTGGCGATCAGTTTTGGCATTTTAGGCGCCATGATGATTTATTATAAGATGATGCCTACTGTGTACAGTTTGTGGGTTCCGATTATTGTTTTTTACACCATGATGGTTGCCTTAGGCATTAGTTTTTTTGGTGCAGCCATTAATGTTTATTACCGCGATATGTCTCAGGCTTTGCCAGTGGTGTTATCTTTATTAATGTACGGATCACCCGTTATGTATCCTTTAAGTTTGGTGCATAAAAAACTGATAGAAGAGCAGGCAGCAGGGCACTGGTCTAATGATTTATATACGCTTTATACGCTCAACCCGCTGGCGGGTATTATCGACAGTTTTCAACGAGTCATGCTTAAGGGCTTGCCTCCAGATTTTGAGGCACTTTATCCCGGCGTGGTTTTAACGTTAGTGATATTGCCATTGAGTTATGTGTTTTTTAAGCGCGCTGAAAATTGGTTTGCGGATGTTATTTAAAGCTTTGCGTCATTTTAATTTGTTACCTAACTTTTACGGTTAAACGCTGTTATGCCTATTATTGAAGTTAATCATTTAACTAAAGAATACCAGTTGGGGCACATTACCAGCCTTAAAGAAAATGTAGTTAATTCTTATAGGCGCTTGATGGGTAAACCGATTCATAAAAGAGAAAACTTTAAAGCCTTAGATGACGTTAGTTTTAGTATAGAGCAGGGTGAGGTGGTTGGTATCATTGGCCATAATGGCGCAGGCAAAAGTACTTTGCTTAAACATTTGGCCAATATATCAAAACCGACCAAAGGCAGTATTATAGTTCGTGGCAGCGTAGCTCCGTTGATAGAGGTTGGAGCGGGTGTAAACCCAGAATTAACGGGTCGAGAAAACATCTATTTGAATGGTGCTATTTTAGGAATCCCTAAAAAAATCATTCAACAAAAACTGGATGAGATTATTGAGTTCTCAGAGTTAGAGCAATTTATTGATACACCGGTGAAGCGCTATAGTTCGGGCATGACGGTTAAGCTAGGCTTTTCGATTGCGACTAGTTTAGATGCGGATATATTGATTGTTGATGAAGTGTTAGCTGTGGGTGATTTGGCCTTTCAGCGTAAGTGCTTTGATCGTATGGAAGATATGATTAAGCGACAAGGGAAGACTGTATTATTGGTAAGTCATAATATTAGGCAAGTAGAGCGGATTAGTACAAGAGTTATTTTCCTTGATCATGGCAAAGTACACTTAGATGGAAACCCTACAATAGTTGCAAATGAATTTGTTCAAAAAAGCAATGAAATTATCAAATATCGAATTTCACAAAAAAAAATCACTAAGTCCAACTTCATAACTAATTTGAGAGTTTCTTTGATAAACAAAGAAGGACAGGTAGTTGATAATATTTCATGTTTAGATCCTTGTTGTTTTCAAGTATCATTTAATACTGCTCATGATCTTAATAAATCAACTTTTTATTTCGGCATTCACACAACGGATTTTGTTTATTTAACAGCTAATAATACTGCGTTTACACCTGTCGATTTAACATCTGGTGCTCATATAGTCGAGCTTAATATTGAACGGTTAACTTTGTTACCTGGTGCTTATGGATTTCTGATTTGGATAGGCAATAGTGAAGGTGTTCCTTATTTTCATGAAGAAGGGCTGTATACATTTTCTGTTTGTTCAGATAGTTATCAAATTACAAGGCAAGGTGAACGTGCTTTGCTATATCTAGATGCAAATTGGAAAGTTGATGGATGCTTGCTTAATGAAAAATAAATATATAAACCTGATAAATATATCTAAACAGTTAATCAAAAAATTGCCTATTTTGAAACCGATTTTTGATGAGCGCGACGATTTATTTGAAAAAAATAAGCAGATCGAAATTGAATTAAAGAAATGGAAGAAAGGTTTCGTTCCCCCTGGACATTTTTATTCACCAATACCTGATATTGATCAAATAAAACAAAATATATCGAAATTGTACGATCATACTAGGGCTATATCTTCTAGCATTTCTCTGAATGAACATACTCAAAAGGAAATGCTTTCTATTTTTAGTCAATTTTATTCAGAGCTGCCTTTTAACGAGACTTTAGATAACAAAAATAGATATTATCTAGACAACGAATATTATGGCTATTCAGATGGAATATGTCTTTATTCAATGATGCGCCATTTACAGCCCAAAAGATTTATTGAAGTTGGGTCTGGATTTTCGTCATGCGCAGCACTGGATACGGCTGATAAATTTTTAACCAATTCGCCAGAGTTTACTTTTATTGAACCTTATCCAGGTCGATTGAATAAACTATTGAAACCAACCGATCACAACAATAAAAAGATCACAATTCAAAAATCATTTGTACAAGATGTACCGTTAAATATTTTTGAATCACTTGAAGAAAATGACATTTTATTTATTGACTCCAGTCATGTAAGTAAAGTTGGTAGTGATGTTAATTTTTTGTTTTTTGAAGTATTTCCTTTACTGAAAACAGGTGTTTATATTCATATCCATGACATATTTTATCCTTTTGAATACCCTTTATCTTGGATAAATGATCAACGCGCTTGGAATGAAATTTATTTATTAGAGTCTTTCCTTCAATATAATGAAAAATTTAAAATAGTTTATTTTAATAATTACATGGAAAAAAATTATCGTGATGAAGTCTATTCTAAGCTTCCGCTATGCTTGAAACTCCCAACAAGTAATTTAACAATACCAGGAAGTATTTGGTTAAAAAAAACTTAAAATCATTGCTGTGTGATTCACGAGTTCGAAACCTCAAAAACTAACTCATTAACGATGAAAATATTAATTATTTCTAGCAATATTCCTGCGCCAGACCATGCATCCGGTGATCTTCGTTTTTATACCATGTTAAAGCTGATTGCTGAAACACATCAAGTTACCTTATGCCCTTTTAACCTAGAAAGGCAAAATAAGGAAATGGGCGCAGCTGTTACAAAAACTTACATAGAACAGCTTGATGCTATTAATGTTCGTCTTGGAGCGACAGATGTTTTAATGACGCTCAGAAATGAGCTGTTTGATTTGATTATTTATGAATTTTATCATTACGTTAGTAGATATATTGATTTTGTAAGATTTTACCAGCCTCAAGCGCGTGTTTTAATTGATTCGGTTGATATACATTATAACCGTCTTTTTTCAAAGGCCACGTTGACGGGTATATCTTCAGATTTAAAAACCGCAGTAACCGTCAAACAGCAAGAGCTTGTGGCCTATCGACTAGCCGATTTAATTATTGTGGTTACAGAGGATGATGGCTTACTACTTAAAAAAGATGCACCATCAACACAAATAGGGCTATTGCCCAATATTCATCGGATTCCTGAATTTATAGCAGTTCTACCACCTTACACTAAATTACTTTTTGTCGGTTCTTTTAAGCACGAACCTAATGTTGATGCTGTTCTTTATTTTTGCAAAGACATATTTCCGTTGTTATTAAAAATGAATTCAAGCTTTACCTTGGAAGTTATAGGCCCGAATCCGCCCGAATCCATTTTAGCCTTACAATCCGATCATATTTTTATCCGTGGATTTGTAGAATGTCTAGATGATTACTATCGTAACGCTCATATTTCTGTTGCACCTTTACGATTTGGCGCAGGCATGAAAGGTAAGATAGGAGAAGCTTTAAGTTTCGGCCTACCTGTTGTGACTACTGAAATTGGTGCAGAAGGCTTTGGCTTATCACAGAATGAAAACATTCTGGTCGCTAGAACCTCATTAGATTTTGCGGAGTCAATTTTGCAATTAAGTCAGGACAATCAACTTTACAAAAAACTATCAACTAATGGATATGATTTTATAAAAGAAAATTATTCAGAAGTAGCGACAAGGGCAAAATTAATAAATTTAATTTATCAGGCATTATTATTGCCACCTAAAAAACTGCTGCCACTGACAAGGTTAATACTTTGGCTACAATTGAATTATAACCGTTATATAGGCTGGAGATTTAAGCATGTCTAGCCCCCTTGTTAGCATTATTACTCCTGTTTACAATGGCGAACAATATCTTTCAGAAGCTATTGAGAGTGCGTTAGCTCAAACCTATCAAAATTTTGAGTTATTGATTATAAATGATGGCTCAACAGATAACAGTGCAGAAATCATCAAACCTTTTTTAAAAGATTCAAGAGTTATTTATATTGAACAAAAAAATGCAGGTGTTGCGGCGGCTCGTAATACTGCTATTAAACAAGCGCGAGGGAAATATATAGGATTTCTAGATCAAGATGATTGTTGGCTACCCGATAAACTTTCTACCCAAATTCAGTTTTTAGAAAAAAAACCGGAGCTTGCTTTCGTTCATTCACGACAAGATTATATTCAAGCTGATGGGGTTGTTATAACTGACTACCCCAAAGATTGGGTTACTGATCTGCACGGGAACTGTTTTGTTGAACTTTTTAAAAGAAATCGTATTTCAGTCTTAACTGTACTTTTGCGTAAAAAAGTTATTGATGAAATTGGTTTTTTCAATGAAGCGGTTTCTCGGGTTGATGATTACGAACTTTGGCTAAGGATATGCAGTAAATATCCTATTGACTTTCAAGATGAAAAGCTCGCTTTATATCGATGTCACGATACAAATGCCAGTCATGAATACGTTAAAATGGAACAAGCCGAATTAAATGCATTAGGAAATTTTTATAAAAAAAACAAAGAGGCATTTATGCTAATGGATAAAAATATCTTAAATCATAGATTCTTCGTGCTGCATACTGACGTAGCGAATAATTTTTTTTGGCAAGAACATAATTATAGTTTCGCTCTCCATCATTATCTTAAGGCGCTTTATTTTAAGCCTTTTTGCTGGAAAAATATTAAACAAGCATTTTGGTGCCTGCTATCTAATACTCAAAGAAAAAAATTATTATGGTATCTATCCAAAATACAACAAGCTATTTACAGGCTTTAATCTTCATTACTTGTAAAGCAAAGGATCTTTAAGGTTAAATTATGCGCATTTTAATTGTAATGAACATGTACCCGCCATTTTCTGATGGCGGTTATCCTCTACTTTGCAAAGAGGCCGTCGAAGAGCTTAAACGACGGAATCACGAGGTGTTGGTTTTAACCAGCACTTTTCAATTAAAAGAACGAAATAGTGACGATAATGGCGTATGGCGTATTTTCAATTATTGTCCTGATAATTTAAACAATGAGCTAAAATCAACTTCGCTTATTAATTTTTACCGATGGTATCGTCGTGAATGGCGAGAACAATCGCTTATTAAAGCCGCAGTAGATCAATTTAAACCTGACTGCTGTTTCATTTGGGCCACCAAGGGCATGAGCTATTCCATTGCCACCTGTTTAGCTAAGTATGGTCTGCCAATGTTTGCTTATGTGTGCGGCTATTGGCTCATGGATCATAACAATCTTGGAGCCAACAGGCGACAATATCAATTTTGGAAGTGGGGAAACCAAACCGGTCTATCTAAAATTTTAAAAACTTTCTTACAGGGGACTCTTAGCAATTATTTGCCACTACAGTACCAAAAGATTGTTTTTGATGGACTGGCATTTAATAACTTTGCAACTATCTCTGATTTACACGAGCCTGCATGGAAAACCGAGCCTAAGCAAATTTACGATAGCGCACCGTTAGAACGCTTTAAAAGTCTTCCTGTGGAAAGGTCATCAAGTCGTCGTAAAATTTTATTTATTGGTCGTCTCCATCCATCGAAAGATCCTATTACTTTAATCAAAGCTTGTAAGTTGCTTCAGTTAAGACCTAATGCATTTGATATTTCTCTTTCCATTGTTGGTTGGTTGCATGACCATGACTATCTATCTAAAATAGAGAACGAAATAGCAACGGCTCTTGATCCTTCTAAATTTCAAGTTCTGCAATCCGTTGCTTTTAACGATATTCCTGCTTTGTTTGCCTTGTATGATGTTATCGTTGTCCCTTCTGAGGTTGATCCGTTGCCTCGTGTCGCCGCAGAAGGTATGGCAGCAGGATTGCCTCTTGTTGTTAGTAACGGCACCGGGATTAGCCAATGCCTTAAAGACGGAGTGGAAGCACTAATTTTTCCTGCGCACGATGTTGAGACATTAGCAAGGCATCTGACCTTTTTGCTTACTGACGAGAATGGAGCGCAACTCATTGCAAGGGCTGGACGTAAAAAAGCTCTTGATTTTTTTTCCACAACAAGAATGGTTGATGAAATCGAGCAATTCCTTAAGGAAGGTATGCAAGATGCTCACTTACTCTCAAAAACTCATTAAAAACCATTATGCAGTATTTTTCTTTGTCAGAACTTTTTACTCAAGATCAACCGACTGAATCGATAGGTATTGATGACGCTAGTCGATCCATTTATGATTTCTCCGGTGGGCAAATTATCACTGACCGTTACGCAAATGCGGCATGCATATTTCTAAGAATTAACGCAGGGCAGAGTTTTAAGCTTGTCAGTCAACAAAGTTATTGTTTTCAACACAGCGTTTCCGGTGGTTTCTTAGGAACTTCTACTTCAGAAAAACATCAATTATGGCTAGTCGAATTACCCGAAAAACGGTTTATAAATTCAGATAAAACTATCCAATCTGTAAAATCCATGACACTTTCTGGATTATCATGGGATGTGGAAAATGGCTTTTCATTTGAAATAATGAATAGTGAAGATGCTGTTATTGATGTGGTCATGTGGCAATTTAATGAAGATTTCTCTGCGAATGAAATCAATTCTTTATTAGCGATAGAGTCTCAAGGGTACTTTCTTTGGGGATCTCATAGCTGTATTAATAAGCCAGCTGATTTATATCGCCATTTAATACACGGCGAGGTTTACGATTTACGTTATTCATGGCCGCATCATAAAAAATGCTTTTCAGAAAACGAAGCTCATGCGCTTTATACCGTTTTCTCCGGCTTAGAAAAAACGACCGGCAAAGTGATTTACCGCTATTTTCAACAACAATTGGTTTTGTCATTGCTTCAGCGACAAGCAGATGATGGTGGCTGGTATCATGGCATGTGGACGGATAGCTTTGAATGTCACTATCGATTGCATACCAGTGGTGTACATTTGTTAATGGATGAATTCCAACGTACTGGCTGTCCTCAGGTTAAAGCCAGTTTACAGAAAGCGGTTGAATTTCTTTCAAAAACAACTGATCAGCTAGATTGTGGTATTTGGTTTTTACATGATTCTTTGGAGTTATCCGAACAGGCTATGAATAGCGGGCCATTTAAATGGATAGCTAATAAAATCTTGGGTAAAAGCGTATCGAATATGTTGGTATTAAATACTCATCTGGATACAACGATTGCTATTAATCGTTATGGGCGCATAACAGGCGATAAGCAATATCAAGATTTAGTGATTTCTGCATTAAAGTCAACCCGTGCAGTTTTGGGGCTAAACAGCGCAGACTGGTTATACAAGCCTTTGTTTTGGGCTATCGGATTAACCATGCTACCTACTGAGCAGGCGAGTAAGCTTTCATTTCCAGTTCGTGCTATTAAACGTTTCGCCGCAGATTATTTAATTAAAAAACTGCCTGATATAAAAGCGAGGTATCCACGCTTAGTCATGCCCAATGGTTATATTGACCGTGAGTTGTCATTAAGAACGTGGGCGATAGATTATCAAACCATTAATTTAATGGATTTGGCGCGTTATGCTTATGCTTTTCCTGATGCCTTTGATGAAAGTATTTTGGATAAGGCGATGGCTTTTACTCAAAACAGCGGCCTGATTAAACGTTACCGAGATTTATCCCCTGATAAACGCTATTCTGTCGGTTTTTGGTCAGAGGCACTTTATTATCGATGCCTTGCTAAGTCAGATATGAAGTATCGGCAATGGTTGGTAGAGGCTATGCTTGAGTGTCATGATTTAGGATTCGGAATGGCACCCTCGTTGCTAGGCGGTAATGGTGAGGCAGGTTTATCTGCGAAACGCTATTCTCCGACAGTCCTCGATAATGATGGCGTTTTATTGGCAAATTTATCTAAAGCCGATGTTATAGAACTATTATTTGTCAATAGCTCCGATGACTTGATTAAGGTAACTTGGCAAAAAACCATTCAACCAATGCTTAGCTGGTTTAATTCAAAGGGTGAGTTGGTAGACTTTACTGATTTAACGATTAAGCAACGCGACTGGATCAGGGGAGTTGATAATGCCTAATCAAAAAACCGTATTGGTTCACTTAGGTAGTGGCATGGGTAATATGCTCATGGCAACACCTATGATGGAAATGTTATCTAAGGGAGGTTATCAAGTTGATTTATGCCTGCAAGGTGAAACACCAAAGGTTGATAGTCTATTTAAACGTTGGTCGCATGTTAGGGTTGTAGCATCCGATCAAGCTCCCTTTCTTGATCAATGTTATGCTATTTATATTTATGGTTTTGAAGTGGGTGGTGAACCTATACATTTTAAAAACTTTGATGATGCTATCGTTTTACACCCTATGTGGGATTGGCAGAAAGGCTTTGGCTTACATTCAGAAATAGAGCTTTATTCTAACCTGGCAAAATTTATAGTTCCTGATGTAGATATCGTTACACAAACCAGCTGTGTTGCGTCCGAAAGAGTTTTTGATGATATTACTGAAGATACCTGTGTATTAATTCCCGGCGGCGGAATGCAGGTGATCATTCGTAAGTGGGCTAAATACGGAGAACTTGCCAAGCACATTAAAAATGTAGCTGTTGTTGGCTTGCCTGCTGATTTGGATCATTCAAACAGACTTATTTTTCCGGACTGGTGTAAAAAGCTATTTGGTAAAACGCTGCACTATCAAGGAAAGGCCTGGCATATTGCGCGATATTTTGCCGAGCGGCATGATGAAGAAATTAGTTTTCCTAAGCACGTAAAAAACTATATAGGCAAGTTATCGCTGGAAGATACTGCCGCACTCATAAAACAGGCTGGCTATGTAATAGGTAATGATTGCGGCGTAACTCATATGGCGGTGGCATTAGGCAAACCAGTATTTCCTGTTTTGGGGCCAACCAGTCGTCGTAAAGTATTTCCTAAGTTTCTTAGTAATGTCAGTATTATTTCAGAAAATTTTGATTGCCAACCATGTCAAGAAAATAGCAACTTAGGCGTTTGGCGCGAAGATAAATCTCAGTGTTTCTGTCCGTATTTTATTCGGTGCATGGAAGATGTTTCTGTTGAAAAAGTCCTAAATCATGTTTGTGTAAAACTGAATAGAGATATTAGGTTGTAAGGTATGAATGACATTATCAAATATCCGCTAATCTCCGTCATCATGCCTTGTTTCAATGCTGAAGCATTTTTGGAATCAACTATTGCCAACGTATTTCAGCAAACTTATTCTAATATAGAACTGATTATTGTTGATGATGGTTCGACTGATAGTAGTCCTGTATTATTAATCGCAGCACAAAAAGTCTATCCTGCTTTAACCTTGTTTGTGCAAGAGAATAGCGGCCCTTATATTGCCCGTAATTTGGCCTTACAACACGCAAAAGGTGAATTTGTCGCATTTCTTGATGCTGATGATTATTGGACGTCTGATTGCTTAGAAAAGTTATATCTAGCCTTGATTAAGGCAAATGCAGACTTAAGTTATTGCGGTTGGCAGAATGTCGTTGAAAATGGCCAAGACGGTCAGTTGTATGTTCCACCTGCTTATGAAGATGGTGACCTGTTCGCTCATTTTTTAAAAGGTTGTCCGTGGCCGATTCATGCAGCGCTTACGCGTCGAAGCATCGTTAATAAATTAGAAGGATTTTCGACGCGCTGCTTTAGTGCTATGGATTATGATTTTTGGATACGGCTTTCCGCGATCACCCAAAATATCGTTCGTGTTCCTGAAGTGTTGGCTTTTTACCGCTGGCATGATCATGGACAAATATCGTCTGTCAAATGGCGGCAAGTTTTAGATGCTTGGTGCGTTAGAAAAGACTTCGCGGAACAACATGCTGAGCTGATTAAAAATTTGGATTTATCAAAACGTAATGAACTGATTAATGGCCCGTTGCACAGCCAAGCCATTGAGGCATTCTGGAAGCGAGATCTTGTGTCTGCGCAAATATTATTTCGCACATTATTAACTAATGGTCATTGGCGACTAGCTGATCTCAAATATTTGATGCCGGCGTTATTGCCGCTATCAATATATAGCGAGTTGGTATTGTTTTTGGAAAAGAAATGAATGCGTTAAATAGTCGTCATTGCCTTAAGGGGGAATCAATGCAGCGTTTTGTTATTTTAATGTATCACATGATTTCAGAGCCCAAAACGGCTGCGGAGATAAAATATGCCTGTCCGCCTAAGCAATTTGAACAACATCTACAAATGCTATTAGGTGCAGGATTTAAGCCCGTCAGTATCCGAGCGATTGAAGATTATTATATTCATCAAACACCGTTACCCGACAAAGCCTTTTTAATAACTTTAGATGATGGCTTTGAGGACAATTATAGTAACGCATTTCCTATTCTCAAACGCTTGCAGATTCCAGCAGTCATTTATGTAGCAACAGGTTTAGTGGGTAAAACCAATCAATGGATGAGTACGTCGACCTTTTCTGAACGCAAGATGTTGTCTTGGATGCAAATTAAAGAGATGGCTGGTCAGGGTATAAGCTTTGGTTCACACACGGTTTCACACCCCAAGTTGACTGAATTGGGCGAGGGCAGCGTAAGCAAGGAATTAGTCGAATCAAAACAACTTATTGAAGAACAACTGGGAATGGAGTGTAGTCACTTTGCCTATCCCTATGGGTTGCTGACAGAAAAAACGCGTGAATTAGTACAGCATGCAGGATTTAAAACAGCCTGCTCTACGCGCTCTGGTTTTAATAATGCTGAGCGTGATCCATTAATGTTGCATCGTATTGAAGTCTACGGTGATGATTCAATGTGGAAGCTTAAACAGAAAATCAGGTTTGGTATGAATGACGCGAGTTGGTTTTTTCCTTTGAAATATTATTTGGCCAGATTGTTGGCAAGATTGGGTTAACTAATGGATATCAGTATTATTATTTGTACTTATAATCGTGTCGACAATCTTAAAGATTGTTTCAATTGTTTGGCATCACAAGAAATAACTAGCAACTTTGCTTGGGAAGTTCTGTTAGTGGACAATAATTCTAGTGATCATACTAAACAATTTACTTTGGATTATGCCGCACAGGCTGATTTCAAACTCCGTTATAGCTTTGAATCTCAACAAGGGCTTTCTCATGCTAGAAATCATGGAGTTAATGACTTTACTGGTAGAATTCTTATTTTTATAGATGACGATATCAGAGTTAGTAAAAACTGGCTGCAATCTATAGTCAATGCTTTTAATACTCAGCAATGCGATGCAGTCGGTGGACGTATTCATATCGAAAGCCCTGCCAAATTGCCTAAATGGATTACCCTTGATATGTATGGCTTTCTTGGGCATCAGGATTTTGGTAATGAATCTCGTTCTATGGATGGCTATAAAGAATTCCCCTTTGGCGGCAATATGGCTATTAAGCGCGCAGTATTTGAAAAGATAGGTTTATTTGACACAAGTATGGGGCGAAAAGGCACTGGTTTAAAAAAAGAGGAACTCTTCAAGGGAGAAGAAACAGACTTTTTTCATCGCTTGGCAGATGTCGGTGGTCGATTTTA
The DNA here is from genome assembly GCA_003584895.1 of Methylococcales bacterium. GTDB lineage: Bacteria > Pseudomonadota > Gammaproteobacteria > Methylococcales > Methylomonadaceae > Methylobacter_C. The sequence continues at coordinate 5,238 of QVQF01000062.1, read as the reverse complement.
TTATCAACCCGAAGCCTTGGTGCTACATAAAATTCTTGCCCATCAATTAAAGCCTAAGTTCTTTTTAACCTTGCATAATAATGCGGGTCAACTTGAGTCTCGTAGAGATGCAAGTACGTATCGTAGAACTATATTAGGTATACCTATGTTTATTTTTCCTCAATTTGTCAGAGCTACAGTTAAGTATATAGAGCTATGTGTCACCAAAGGGCCTAATTTTTCTTTCCGGCAATTAATGACTGTTACTTATTTTTTGGGTTTGATGGAAGGCTATTACAAAAAAAATAGCCTATGATTAATTTATCCAAAATCATGAATTATGCGCAACGAATAATTTTAGTTTTAAACAATCACTTTCAATGGGTTCGACTTATGAATGAATTTAAATTATCACTTATGGTAATTATTAGTGCATCATTATTTTTAAATACTACTATTACTTATGCAGAGAGTTATGCTATTTCTAGTAGTGAAGCTAGGCAATTGCCACCTTTTTGTATGGGATTGTCGATAGGTAATTTCGAAGACGATGCCAAATCCCTCAAACGCGATATTAAAATGCCTGGTGAGCATACTCAACATTTTTGTCATGGGATGAAATCACTCATAAGAGGGGATAGAGGTGATAAAAGTCAGTACCAAACTGCAGTTAGTGAATTCGAGTATGTTCAGGAGCATTCTACTAGCCAACATGAATTAATGGATAGCGTCAGTTTGTATAAAGCAGAAGCATTAGGAAAGCTTGGGAAAACAGGCCCTGCAATCGCTGAATATAACAAAGCCATACAATTAAATAATAAGTATCATCAAGCTTATGCAAGATTAGCGGATTATTATTTAACGCTAGGTATGAAGCAGGATGCGATAGATACGATAAAAATTGGACTCAGGTTCTCACCAGAATCAAAAGGATTGAAGAATAGATTACACAAATTATCAGCTGATAAATAATTTCGGAATGAAGTTGTTGTTATTGATGTGTATTAGGCGACTGAATCTAAGTGAAAGATATTCCAAGTGTTTTTATGTTTGAAATCTAATTGGATTTAAGGATAACTAATGACTATTAAAGATTGGCTAACAGAAGACAGACCAAGAGAAAAGCTTTTACTACGTGGCCCATCAGCATTAACAGATGCAGAATTATTAGCAATATTTTTACGTACAGGAACGCCGGGTAAAACAGCGGTAGATTTAGCTAAACAGTTGCTTGCTGATTTTGGCTCATTAAAAGCTTTGTTAGATGCCGATCAACAACAATTTTGTAAAGGCTTAGGCTTAGGGTGTGCAAAATATGCACAACTTCAAGCTGTGCTTGAAATGGCTAAGCGTCATTATAACGAAGTATTAAAGCGCGGGAGCGCATTAACGAGTCCAGAGATTACTCGCGCTTATCTCAGTGCTCAATTACGTGGATATAGTTATGAAGTATTTGCTTGTTTGTTCCTTGATAATCAACATCGAGTTATTCAATTAGATGAATTATTTAGGGGCACTATAGATGGCGCGAGCGTATATCCCAGAGAAGTTGTTAAGCAAGCGCTCGCCTATAATGCCGCAGCAGTTATATTTGCTCATAATCATCCGTCGGGGATTTGTGAGCCTAGTCAGGCTGATAAGCAAATTACTGATAAGCTTAAACAGGCGCTCGCTTTATTTGAAATAAGGGTCTTAGATCATTTCATCATTGGTGATGGACTGCCTTATTCATTTGCAGAACATGGATTATTGTAGCTAATGATTGCACAGCTACTCGGCGAGTAATAAAATCTTGTTTTTTTCTGATTTATTATTGGAGCCTCCAGATAATATCAATATGCAGCTAAAAATTAATGTTAGTGTATTGTTAGCTAAGGCTGTACAATTAAAACTCGCGTTGTTTGTTAGACTATTGATTGGCAATTGCGCTAATAAGAACAAACATAACACTGTATCTTTAAAGTTTCGTAGCCCTATCCCAATGTTTTAAATAAATATTCGATATATTCACTTCTAGGTAAATTATCATGAATGATAAAAATCTATATGACCAAGCTCCCAACAAAGAAATTGGAGTAGAAAAAAGACGCCGATTCATTAAAGGCATGGGGCTTGCTGGGCCTGTGGTTTTAAGTTTAGTAAATAGATCTGCTTTTGGAGGCGAAGTTGGTTGTTTATCGCAACAGCTATCCGGCAATATGTCACAAGTCGGTGCTGGAAGTTGTGTGTCAGGTTTGAGTCCCAACACATTTTTGCAACCTGTTAATAGTAATATTAAGCCATTACTATCGAGCGGAGTTCCTACGAATTCAAACTTAAGCGCAAAAGTTACAATTAGTGGCGATGACCATCATACTTATACGCTAGCGACTACTTTATCAACAATAGTGAAAACCTATAATTGGTCTGGTACTCCTTATATGTACGGTAAATTGACAACCCAGCAAAGCGTTACTACGTTAACCAAAAATAATAATGGCAATGATGGTGAAACGGGTGATTCATCTAGCGCATCTTTTATATTAGCTTCCATTATAAATGGAAGTACTAATATTGTAGTTGGCCAGTCGTTTACTGTTGGGACGATAAGCCAATATGTTGCAAATACTGGTGGTACAGTAATAAGAACGATAACTACGCCACTATTGCCCTCTGATTTTAATGGCGGAACAGTGTTTAGTAATGCATTGGGTTATACGGCACATAACTCAACATTATCAAATAAGCCTATGCGAGAAATTTTATTAACCGCCGCTGGCAGTCTTGATGCCTACTGTGTTACTGCCTTATTAAATGCGGTTCATACTCCAGCTTCTAATCCACCTTATGTTTTGACTGTGGAGCAGGTTAAAGGCTTGTGCGCACCAAGTCCTAGTGAAAAACTTCCATCTCATATTACACTTTCTGATTTTCTGGCATCAACTTGGTTAAATCAGCATTGATGATATTTTTTTAATAAAATTACTAAATTTAAGTCTCTGTGGCTCAAGTAACTACTTTTACAACTACAAATATTCGTTGCGTACAATGGCATGATGACTATGTTATTTATGACCAGTTGTCTGGAGATACGCATGTTTTGGATGAAGTTAGTGGTGGCTTAATTTGTGCCTTATCAAAGCAGGCCTTGTCTAGGATTGAATTATTAGTCACATTGACTGCATTATTTGTTGAGGCAACTGAGCCTGAATTAGAGAGCTATTTAGATGGATTTGTCGAGAAATTTGAGCTTTTAGGGTTGTTAGTCAGTGAATAACAAACCGAATAGTCATATAGCCAGTCTATCGAAAAGTCAGTTAGAGCAGACTATTAATAAGGGCTTGGATTTTAGGGTTGGGCAATTTAATGTCCGCTTAATTTCTCCTGTAAAACAGTTGGTGCCTCATATTCAGCATCTTTATGGTGCTTATGACTTATTGGCTAACGAGAGTTTTATTGATTTTCATGTGCAGATAAGAGCGCCTTCGATACTTAGGCGTTATATTAGGCCTCAAGTCAGTTTCTTTTTAGATGGTTATGCGCCCTTTAAACCACTGCCATATTTACAAGCTTCAGCCTTATTTGAATGGGGATTAAACTGGTGTATTGCCAGTCATGCTAATGAATACTTAATTATCCACGCGGCTGTGGTGGAGCGTAATGGACAGGCTTTTATTTTGCCTGGCACACCGGGCAGCGGTAAAAGTACCTTGTGCGCAGCACTGGTTAGTAATGGTTGGCGATTATTGTCCGATGAAATGACCTTATTATCTACGTATGATGGAAAAATTTATCCGGTTCCGCGACCTATTAATTTAAAGAATCAGTCTATTGCGGTGATTAAAAAACGATCACCTGAGTTAGTGTTCGGGCAGATAGTAAATGATACGGCGAAAGGCACAGTAGGCCATCTTTGCCCGCCAGCACTTAGCGTACAACTGGGATCAAGTCCTGCACTCGCAGCAAAATTGATATTCCCTAAATACAAGCAAGATGCTGAAACGCAGTTAACACCATTAAGTAAGAGTAAGGCGCTACTCCGCGCTGCTGGAGATTGCTTTAATTATAATATCTTAGGTGTACAGGGTTTTGATAGCTTAGCGGAATTAATTGAACAATGTGCATGCTATGAATTTCATTATAGCAATCTTGATGAAGCCCTAGCGTTGTTCACTGAGTTATCCAATTAATGAAACGTCCTCTGCTTACCTCAGTACTGATAAATCCAACTCAGGTATTAGATTTTAATTTGCAACAATGGGATTTATTGATCAGGCAAGCTAGAAGAGCAAATGTACTAGCTAGTTTGGCTGATCTTTTAGATCCTAAAATTGTACTAATACCAGAAAGAGCATTATTACATTTAAAGTCAGCACAAATTCATGCTAATCGCTTTAATATTGCCTTGGAGTATGAAATAAAATGTATCGAAAAGGCACTTAAAGATATTCCCATTGCCTTAGTTTTATTAAAAGGATCAGCTTATATTCAGGCCGGCAATAATGCCGCTAAAGGTAGGGTGTTTTCAGATGTTGATATATTAGTGCCAGAGCAGCAATTAATGGAAGTAGAAACGGCTTTAGTAAAAGCCGGTTGGATGACGAATACTTTAGATGCTTATGATCAAAAATATTACCGCCTTTGGATGCATGAAATCCCACCCATGAGGCATTTAAAGCGACAAACCTCTATTGATGTTCATCATAATATTTTGCCTAAGACTACTCGTAAATGCCCAGATGTTAATAAGTTATGGGCGTGTGCCATCAAAGTACCTGAACGTAATCTATGGGTATTAGCACCTGAAGATAGGGTATTGCATAGTGCTGCACATCTATTTCATGAAGGCGAGTTTAGGCAAGGATTTCGTGATTTATTAGATTTAGATCGTTTGCTTAAAGAATTTTCTACATCAGATGATTTTTGGCTGAAGTTATTGCAACGGGCTGAAGCCTTACAGCAACAAATTCCTTTGTATTATGCCTTACGCTATAGCCAGAAAATGTTTTCAACCCCAGTGCCGGAAAATATTCTTCTTTCATCTAAGAATCAAGTGCCCAACCGTATAGCTACATTATTGATGGATGCGCTTTTTTTAAGAGCATTGCTACCGGATCATGATAGTTGTAATGATCAATGGTCAGGTCTAGCGCGCTGGTTGTTATTTGTTCGATCACATTGGTTGAAAATGCCGGTTTGTTTGATTATTCCACATTTATTACGTAAAGCTTTTAGACGTGTACTGGGAAAAGAACAACATTAGCACTTAGTTATTACTAA
>QVQF01000113.1 GCA_003584895.1 Methylococcales bacterium | reverse complement strand
GCTAAATGAACAGTATTTAGCTATTATTTTTGTAAAATGAGTTAAAAATCACCTTTGAGCTATTATTGGACTAATAAAGAGCCATCGTGCAAAGGTCTCAATGTACTTAAACAGTAATAAAGTGCGCAGGAATCCTCATAATTGATGGTAAAAATCATCATATTTCCTTACAATGTACGCCATTAACCTCTTCCGTAACCTTATCTTAGGTAAAAGTTCAATTTTTTTACGAACTGTTTACTTAGATGCGAGCTAATTAAATCAAAGCATGATGCAACAAAAAACCCTTACTCTCGGAATCCCTGATTTCACATACGCTGATCTTTATGACGCCACTAGGCTAAAAGATTTATTAGATGTATTCGATGCTTCAGTAAAACGACACGATGTTGAGCTTTATCATAAGTTCTCAGCTTATCGACTAAGCCAAGGAGTCGATCTCAAACCAGAAGAAGTATCCGATTTATTGGTGAATATGGGCCCTTATGTGGGCAAGTTTGTTGCGAAACTGTTTAATGTCTCTGAGCAGCATGATGCTCAGGCCACAAACATTAAAGATGAAATCGACAGCGTTTTTACTTTTAAGAATGAAGTTGTTGAAAAGTTAGGCGTGGTCTTTAAAGGCCAAGACACCACTGACTGGCCTATTTCTTCCATACTTAATCGTTTCGATTTATTGATAGAAGCGGCTTTTCCAGAAGCTAATTTAGATGATGATGAAGAGCATCGCGTTGCACGTGTTGGCGCAGTGATTGGTTCCTTGTCTAGTCATTACAAACTACTTGCTAAAGGTAAAGTCAGCGATTATGAAAACGCCGATGAACTCGTTGCTGTAATACGCACTAAACTTACTGAGCATGAATTAGCTGCGCTTGAGTTTGCGGATATTATCATAATGACAGAGCCTGCCGAATGTGTAGCAGCTTTAATGGATGTCGTGCAGCGCTGGAGCTTTATTGCCCAACAAGATAACGATATTGTTGCTGATTGGCTGAGTTTTAAATTTCCTGAAAAACGTGATTTTGATAATTTAGTCGCACATGAAGTAGTTGATCGTGGTGAGTTTAAAGCTTGGATGGGTAGGCATCGCCGTCGACGTGATGGTTTTAAGCTAACAGATCCACGCTTTAATCAAAGACAAGTCTTATCTGAAGTCAATCATTGCATCTATTGCCATGAGCGCGACACAGACTCTTGCTCTAAAGGCATGCGCAACAAAAAAACCGAGACTTTCAAAGTAGATCCTTTGGGCGTAACTACCATTGGTTGTCCTTTGGATGAAAAAATATCGGAAATGCATCTGGTTAAACGCAACGGCGACAATATCGGCGCTTTAGCGATCATTATTATCGACAATCCTATGTGCCCAGGCACTGGACATCGTATTTGTAATGAATGCATGAAAGGTTGTATTTACCAAAAGACCGATCCAGTTAACATTCCACAAATTGAAACCAATGTCTTAACTGATGTGCTATTCATGCCTTATGGTTTTGAAATCTATAGTTTATTGACACGCTGGAATCCCCTGAATGTTAAGCGTCCTACCATGTTGCCCTACAATGGTAAAAATGCCTTAGTGGTAGGCTTGGGGCCAGCCGGTTACACCATGAGCCACTATTTACTTAATGAAGGTTTTGGAGTAGCGGGTATTGACGGTTTAAAGTTAGAACCGTTACCGGTTTCATTAACGGGTGATGCTAATAATTTACCGCTGCCTATAGTTGATTTTAAAGACCTATATGAAGATTTAGATCAACGCATCTTGGCCGGTTTCGGTGGTGTTGCCGAATACGGTATTACAGTACGTTGGGATAAAAACTTTTTAAAAGTAATTTATCTTACTTTGCAACGACGAGCTGCTTTTAGATCATACGGTGGTGTACGTTTTGGCGGCACCTTGACCATTGACGATGCTTGGAAGATGGGCTTTGATCATATTTGTATCGCCTCAGGTGCTGGTCAACCCACTATTATCGATTTAAAAAATAACTTAATGCGGGGTATACGCAAAGCCTCTGATTTCTTAATGGCTCTGCAATTAACCGGTGCCGCTAAAGCTTCATCAATGGCAAATCTTCAGGTACGCTTGCCAGCGGGTGTTATCGGTGGTGGTTTAACTGCCATCGATACCGCAACTGAATTGATGGCGTATTATCCTGTACAGGTAGAAAAAGTTCTGCATCGCTTTCAAACATTGGTTAATGTTTATGGTGAACAAGTTGTTCGTGGTCGTTATGATCAAGAAGAAACTATCATCCTTGATGAATTCTTGGCTCATGGCAAAGCAATACAAGCTGAACGCGAACGTGCAGCAGCTGAAGATGAGCTACCTGATTTTCAACCCTTGGTTGAATCTTGGGGCGGTGTCACCTTGTTTTACCGTAAAGGCATGAAAGATGCTCCTGCGTATCGCCAAAATCATGAAGAAATTAGCGAAGCCTTAGAAGAAGGTATTGCCTTAGCTGAAGGTATGAGTCCTTTGAGTGCAGAAGGCGATGAATATGGACACTTGAATGCCGTCGATTTTGAAAAACTGATTTTAGAAGATGATCGTTGGAATAATTCAGGTGAAATTGTCAAAGTACCATTGCGTAGTTTATATGTTGCAGCAGGGACTTCACCGAATACGATATATCAAAGCGAATATCCTGATACCTTCGTAATGGATAAATGGTTTTTTCAACGTTATGAGCCTGAAATAACAGCTGATTCTGTTGAATTAGTGGCCATGCATGATGAGGCTATGCCCAAATTAGGAAAACCAGCGCCGCTAACCTCGTATCAGAAAGAGGGTAAATTCATCAGCTTTTACGGAGATAATCATCCTGTTTATGCTGGGAATGTCGTAAAGGCGATGGCAAGTGCAAAAAATGGCTATCCTTATTTGGTCAAATTATTTGAACAACAATTGGCAAATCTACGTCCAGAGCAGCAACCAGAACGTGATGCCGCTTTACAAACCATGTTTAGCCGCTTAGATGCCGATTTTAAAGCCACTATTGTTGCCATTAATCGACTCACACCCACCATTATCGAAGTCGTCGTTAAAGCGCCACTAGCCGCTGAAAAGTTCTATCCAGGACAATTCTACCGTGTGCAAAACTATGAAGCCTTTGCACCTACCGTTGAGGGCACTGTGTTAGCGGCAGAAGGTTTGGCATTAACTGGTGCTGAAGTCGACAAAGAAAAAGGCACTATTTCATTGATTGCTTTAGAAATGGGTTCTTCATCACGACTTTGTGCAACTTGGAAAGTCGGAGATCCACTAGTGATCATGGGCGTAACAGGTACACCAACGGATATTCCTAACAATCAAACCGTCTTATTATTAGGTGGTGGTTTAGGTAATGCCGTACTATTTTCTATCGGTAAAGCATTAAGAGCAGCCGGAAATCGAGTAATCTATTTTGCAGGTTATAAATATTCACAAGATCGCTTTAAAGTACAAGATGTAGAAGCGGCAGCGGATCTGATTATTTGGTCAGTCGACAAAGGCGAAGGGGTACAAGCCATCGTACCGACTCGTCCACAAGATAAAAGCTTTGTGGGTAATATCTTAGAGAGCATGATTGCTTATGCAACGGGTGATTTGGGTGAGCAACCTATATCGCTGGCTGATGTTGATCACTTAGTGGTTATCGGCTCAGATCGTATGATGGCTGCTGTAAAGTCTGCACGTTTTGACGTATTAAAACCTTATCTTAAAAAAGCACATCACGCCGTCGGCTCTATTAATTCGCCTATGCAATGTATGATGAAAGGCATTTGTGCTCAGTGTTTATGTAAGCATGTTGATGCTGATACCGGTAAAGAATACTTTGTTTATTCTTGCTATAACCAAGATCAAGATTTAGATAAGGTTGATTTCCCTCATCTAAATGCACGCTTACGTCAAAACACAGTACAAGAAAAGCTCTCTAGTCTTTGGTTAGATTATTTGTTAGAAAAGCAAAAAACTGAAGTGTAAGCTTTAGTATAAAAACCTAATAGGGCGGGTTGCATCTTTTTGCAATCCGCAACTTTATTATGTAAAAACTTCTTTATTCTGCTAACAGAGTAGCAATCGCTGATTTAGCATTGCACTGGGCAATAGCTAATGTAAATTGAGATTCGTTCAATTTATGTTTGATTGCTTTAATACCATTGAGCTCAAATGCTTGATAATCCTTTTTAGCAAAGGTAATAATTTGGCATTTCTTAAAGGGCTGATTATCAAATGGCATCTTTGTAGTCGTTAGCTTTAATGGTGCAGAGCCTTCAATACTGGGCGCATAAATCATAAACCCCTCTTTCATTGCCAGCACTGCACGGTATTGATTTGCACTAGTCGAATACAAGTAACCTGCTTCAACTTCTGTTTCCTTCAATTTCATCTTGTTAAACACCTTTATTTAATATATTCCGAGTCATGATAAACGGTTCTTTCGTTTTTTAAGAAAATGTCGCTCCAATTTTCTAAAATAAGCATGAACCCCATAAAGGAATCCTCCCGCTATGGGTAGCGCAAAATACCAATGTTGCTTTGCATAGGCTAATAAGCTTAATATTTCTGCACCATAAAAGTAGGCTGGGGTGATGACAATAGTTGCCCATATCCATGCGCTAATAAGATTAATCAAGGCAAACTTTTTTGCTGAATATTGAGTTATTCCTATCGACATGGGGATGATAGTACGCAAACCATATAAATAGCGCTGCATAAAAATAATGAGCCAACCGTATCTTTTTAAGAGCATATAGGCAATCGCAAATTGACGTCGTTGTTTATTTAGCTTCCTTTTAATTCGGCCTTTATTAAAACGGCCAATATAAAAATAGATTTGATCGCCAGCAAAACCACCTAAACCTGCGACAAAAATCGACATAAAATACTGCATATTGCCGATATGAATCATGATGCCCGCCATCACCAACCCCATTTCTCCTTCTACGATGCTCCAAAAGAATAAAATAATGTAACCGTACTCTTTGAGCCCAGCGATAAATAGATCTTCCATAATATTAGTGTAGTTTTAAGTGTAAATCAGAGTTCACTATTTGATAGTTTATAGTGTACGAAATTTAATAAGTACAATGGCTGCAGCGACAATTAGCCATGTGGCTAGCATATAGAGCGCACTTGTAAAATCACCTGTTTGAGTTTTTATCCATGCAACCAATACAGGGCTTAAATAACCTGCCAAATTACCGAAGGCATTAATTAAAGCTAAGCCTCCGGCTGCGGCAGTACCACTTAAGAACGCTGTGGGTAGGGACCAAAATATAGATAAGGCAGATAAAATACCAAGACTGGCGAGAGAAAGACCAAACAATGCCAGTAGCAACGTATCGTTATAAATAGCACTTATCAGTAGGCCTAAGCATCCTGCCAATGCACTTGAAACAATGTGCCATCGGCGTTCATTATTTTTGTCAGATAAGTGCCCAACGACTACCATTCCAATGGCCGCAATAGCATAAGGAATAGCACTTAGTAATCCGGTCAGCATGAGATTTTGATGCACTAAAGTATTTACAATTTGCGGTAACCAAAAAGAAATGCCGTAAAAGCCCATAACAATAGAAAAATAAGTAAAACTAAGTAACCAAAGCTTAGAATTACAGAGCGCTTTACTAAAACAAATAATATGTCCTGTTTGCTCTTTATTTAAAGATTCGGCCGTTAATTGACTGTTTAACCAATTGCGTTCATCCGATGTTAGCCAGCGCGCTTGTTCGGGACCATTTTCCAGCCAAAAAGCAACAATGATTCCAAGAATAATTGCGGGTACGGCTTCGATCAGAAATAACCACTGCCAACCCGTTAATGTCGAAACACCATCAAGATAAGTCATAATAAAACCTGAAAGCGGACTACCAATCACGCCAGCCAGAGCTACAGATGCCATAAAGGTGGCCGTAGCTTTAGCTCGGCGAGGCGCAGGATACCAATAGGTCAAATACAAAATAATACCCGGGAAAAATCCCGCTTCGCCGACACCCAACAAAAAACGTAAGATATAAAATTGCATCGGTGTGCTAACAAAAACCATGGCAGCCGCTAATAAACCCCAAACAATCATGATTCGAGCAATCCAAATCTTTGCACCCACTCGATGTAAAATGAGATTACTTGGAATTTCAAATAGAAAATAACCAATAAAAAAGATACCTGCCCCCAAACCATAGATACTATCGCTAAACCCTAATTGCTCGGCCATGGTTAATTTAGCAAAGCCTATATTTACACGGTCAATATAGGCAATAACATAGAGACAGGCTAAAAAAGGCAGCAATCGGCGATTTAGTTTACGGTAAACTTGTAAATCTAAGGCTGCAGCTTGGGTAGTTGGCATTTAGGGATTATCTATAAGGTAAGGTTTATTGAAATTTATAGTATTTAGTGCCGTCAATTTTAACAGAAAAGAGATTTCAGTTAATTTTGCATTGGTTTTTGACCTATTACAGCTAACTGTGCTCGACGAAACTAAAGCTACATCATTAAATTCACTCATAACACACAAAAATTTAAAGGTTTTTAATAAGGTGAAGGGAACTCCAGTGTTACAATGCAATTTTTAAAAATACCCCACAAGGATTTTACTATGCGCTCTAAAATACTTTTTATTTCTATGATGCTTTTTTCATTATCTTCAATTGCTGATGTAGCTTTAACTCAAACCGATCTTTTAGGTACTTGGCAAATTGATAAAGAGTCTGTTCAAAGTGACGGCAGCAAATCAAGAAGCTTAAACAGTACGTGGACATTTAAAAATGATGGAACCATGGAAGGCCTTTCTCAAGATTCTGATGCTCATGCCCGAGCTGAAACACTACGTGCTACGCTTAATTATTCTATGGAAGATGGAAAATTAGTCAAACAAGCGGCACCTGGTCGCTCAAAAATGGAAACCTGCGTGGCTGTAGAAAAAGAAGGCAATAAAATGGTTCTTCATTGCCAATCACTATACTTTTTTATGACTAAAAAATAAGCATGATACGGTTGCTTTATTTTATAGATAAAGCAACTGTTGTGAATAATTAGATACAGAATCTAATATTATGAAAAAATGCGCATGGGCGCTTTCAAGTCTATCTTTGCAGCACTATCATGATTTTGAATGGGGTGTGCCTATCCATGATGACAGCTTGCTGTTTGAATTTTTAATACTTGAAGGCGCGCAGGCGGGTTTAAGTTGGTCTACTATTTTAAATAAGCGCATAGCATATCAAGAGGCCTTTGATCATTTTGATGTCGCAAGTGTTGCTAATTATGATGAACATAAGATCAATGAATTATTAGCCAATCCTAGCATCGTCAGAAATAAGCTAAAGATAAAGTCGGCTATCAGCAATGCTCAAGCTTTTATTTCGATACAGCGGGAATTTGGAAGTTTTGATAGTTATATTTGGCAATTCGTTCAGGGTAAGCTAGTCGATAATGCCTGGAAAAGTGCCTCCGACATTCCTGCTTTTACGCAAACATCAGAGTTAATGAGTAAAGACCTCAAGCAGCGAGGGTTTAAGTTTGTTGGCAGTACTATCTGTTATGCTTATATGCAGGCAATAGGTATGGTTAACGATCATACCGTCGATTGCTACAGACATACTGAAATCAAAAGAAAGTATTTATAAAAAATAATCTGAACACCCTTTGTTACGACGTAAGAGTTTGTCGTCGATACTTTATTCACTACTAAACTAAGGTTTGACGGCATGAAAGGGATATTAAAAATTGCATTTAAACTACTGGTCAATGACAAAGGCAAATTTGCTGCCTTACTAATGGGCATTACCTTCGCTGTTTTTTTAATGGTGATGATGACCTCTATTTTTTCTGGTGTTTTACGTAGTGCTTCATCAGTAGTCATTAACATCGGTTCCAAAATGTGGGTAATGGATCCTGCGGTGACGACTGTCGCCAATAGCATTCCCATGCCTGATTTCGTTCAAGATGAAGTGCGCAGCATAGACGGGGTTAAATTTGCGGTACCTTTATACTCTGGAGCAGCTACGCTTAGACTATCTAACGGCATTTATCAATCAGTCTCTATTTTAGGTTTAGATGACACGTCATTATTAGGCCGCCCAGAGTTGTTGGAAGGCAATATAGCCGATATTTTTGCCGAGAATGGTTTTTTTGCAGTCAAAGATTCCGAAATTAATAAGCTAAATAACCCACAAATAGGCGCCACGTTCGAACTTAATGAACATCGGGGTGTTATAGTCGGCATAGCCAAAGTTACGGCCAACGGGTTGTTTGGTATGCCAACGCTTTATACAACTTACAATCGTGCCATACAATATATCCCCAGCGCTCGTTTTACTACATCCTATGTACTCGTTGAACCTAAAAGCCTTGAGGCAGTTCAGCATATCAAGGATGAGGTTAAAAAAATGGGTTATGTCGCAGTGACTAACGAAGAGTTTCGCGATAATATTTCTACCTACTACAAATTTAAGACGGGCTTAGGCACTAATATATTGATCATGACACTGATCAGTTTTATTGTTGGTTTGTCTATTTCTGGACAAACTTTTTATACCTTTATACTCGAGAACCTTGATAAATTTGGTGCTTTAAAAGCCATCGGTGCCAAGAGTCGTGAATTAGTTATTATGATTGTGTTTCAGGCAGGTTTTACGGCTTTAACGGGCTACGGTTTAGGTGTTGGTTTATGTACGTTGATGATAGGATTGGCTAAAATACGTCTGCCTAATTATGCCAGTGTCGTGACCTTTGGCAATTTAGGTATCGCTTTTATTATGGTGCTCATTATCGCCGTCTTCTCTAGTTTAATCGGTGTGCGTAAAGTGCTAAAGATTGAGCCCTTTGATGTGTTTAGAGGCTAAGCGATGGCTAAAACGGCGATCAGTGCTCATCAATTAGTTAAATGGTTTGGTGAGGGTGATGCCAGAACTAATGCGGTTAAAGTAGCCAGTTTTGAGGCCAATTTTGGTGAAATATTTTATTTAGTGGGGCCTTCAGGTAGCGGAAAGACAACGTTGTTAAGCATGATCTCCGGCATTCTTAAACCCGATTCAGGTAGAGTGACTATAGATGGTAGCGATATCTGGGCATTGAATAATGATGAATTAGCCGACTTTCGCTTAAATAGAATTGGTTTTGTGTTTCAAGATTATCATTTATTTCCCCGTTTAACGACCTTAGAAAATGTCGCAATACCATTAATTCTAAAAAAACACGACTGGGATGAGGCGATGCAGGAAGCGTTGAAATATCTGGATATAGTCGGACTTAAAAATCGAGCTCAACTCCCTCCCTTTAAGTTAAGCGGTGGCGAACAGCAGCGAGTTGCAATAGCTAGAGCAATAGTGAGTCAACCGGATATTCTTATTTTTGATGAACCTACCGCCTCTTTAGATGGTGATACCGGCAAAAAAATCATGTCCTTTATTAAGGAAGAAATTCTTAATGAAAATCGCTGTGTTTTGGTGGTTACCCATGACAGTAGAATCTTTGAATATGCAGATAAAATTATGAAAATGGAAGATGGTGCGGTTACCGAAATAGAAAATAATAGTGATATAAAATGAAGCCTAAAATGATCTTTATTGCTTCCGGCATCGGATTAATAATTGCGATAAGTGCCGCATTTCTATCAGGGGCAGAAAAAAAAGTATTAGAACCTGCTTTTAATCCCGCTTCGAATCCTTATGTTAACGGCATTTATGCTAACGGCATTATAGAAAGCGCGTTGCCTAGTGGCGAAAATATTAATATTTATCCCGAGGTGTCTGGCGTTGTTACGCAAATATTAGTCAAAGAAGGGCAGGTTGTAAGCCAAGGCGATGCTTTACTGATCATGGATGATTCAGTACAACGAGCTACCGTAGAGCAAATAAAGGCACAAGCCGCTGCGGCACAAGTCATCTTAGAAGAGCTTAAGCATCAACCTAGAGCAGAGGTTTTAGCCGTGACTAAAGCGCAGATGATATCAGCGCAAGTAAGTATGCACAGCTTACAAGTACAATTAGATAAACAACAAAAGTCTTTTGATTTAGATCCGCAATCAGTCAGTAAAGATACCCTAGATAATAGTATTAATGCAGTTAAGGTGGCAGCAGCTAATTCCGAGGTGGCTAAAAAACAATATGCATTGACCAAAGCAGGGGCTTGGAGTTACGACATTAAAAATCAAGAGCAAGCGTATAAAGCACAATATAATGCTTATCTTTCAGCCAATGCTTTATTGGCAAAATATACGCTTAAAGCTAAATCTGATGGTGTGGTACTGTCGATGATGTCTACAGTCGGTAGTTACCTTACACCTCTGGGTGTCTATGGCACCTATACACAAGATATGAATCCAGTGTTGGTCATGGGGAGTCCTCAAGAGAAAATGAATGTCAGAGGGTTTATTGACGAAATACTGGTGCCTAGACTACCTGCTGGTGATCAAATACAAGCGAAAATGTTTATACGAGGCACTAATATTAGTGTTCCTTTAGAATTTGTGCGGGTGCAGCCTTATATTTCTCCCAAAATTGAATTAACCAATCAGCGTAGAGAACGGATTGACGTTAGGGTTTTACCGGTTATTTTTAGTTTTGATAAACCGCATGATCTCAATGTGTACCCAGGACAAATTGTTGATATTTATGTGGGTGAAAAATGAATGGACGTTCTTTAAAATCAGGGCTAATACCTGCTTTTATGATGTTAACTAGCTGTATGGTTGGTCCTGACTTTATCAAACCCAAAGCACCCGCTGTTGAGCGCTATACTCAAGATGTTTTGCCAAATGAGACTATGATTGCTGACGGTTTGATGCAACATTTCGAGTTAGGTGCAAAAGTGAATGCTGATTGGTGGCGACTTTTTAAATCAACTCAGCTTAATATCTTCGTTAGTAAAGCACTGGCTAACAATCTTACTTTACAATCGGCTCAAGCGAACTTACGTCAGAGTCAGGCCAATCTGCAAGCCGGTTATGGCGTATTTTTTCCTCAAATTGATGCGGGCTTTACTCCGGTACGACAACAGTTTTCACCGGCACGTTTTGGTAATAATTCAGCTAGTTCTATTTTTAATCTGTATACTTTTTCAACGACGGTTAGTTATACCTTAGATGTGTTTGGGGGAGAACGGCGTAATGTCGAGAGCCTAGAGGCTCAAAAGGATTTACAACGTTATACAGAGCAGGGTACTTATCTCACGCTCACCGGCAATATCATTAATGCCGTGATTGCTAAAGCGGCATATCAAGCTGAGGTGGAGACCACCGAGCAGTGGTTAGCCTTATTGCAAAAACAAATCAAACTAACGGAAACACAAGTTAGTGCCGGTACGGTGTCTTATCAGGCTGTTGTTAGTCTGCGTAGTCAGTTAGCGCTTGTTGCGGCGACCTTGCCAGCTTTAAAACAAAAACTGAATCAAACTGAGCATTTGCAAGCTAATTTAGTAGGTTTAACACCGGCAGACTGGCAATCTCCTACTATTAAATTGGCTGATTTAACCTTGCCTTTAAATATACCTGTGAGTTTGCCTTCTGAGTTAGTTCATCAACGTCCAGATATTCTAGCCGCAGAAGCACAATTGCATAGTGATAGCGCGAAAATTGGTGTGGCCACGGCGGGCTTATTTCCCAACATCAGTTTAAGTGGGTCTTTTGGTTACAATAATCAATCCTTATTGGATCTGTTTATGAGTAAAGGCAATATCTGGAGTATGGCGGCTAATTTTGCTCAACCCTTATTTCATGGTGGCACTTTATGGTTTGGTCGCAAAGCCGCCATCGCTACTCATGAAAAATCTTTAGCCATTTATCAACAAACGGTAGTCAGTGCATTTACACAGGTTGCCGATGCCTTAAGTGCCTTACAACACGATGCGGAACTGGTTGCTGCACAACGGCAATCATTAGAAGCTGCAGATGATGCCTTACGTTTAGTAACAGCTAATTATCAAGCAGGTTTAGTTAACACGCAGCAAGTACTTATTATTGAAAGCCAACGACTACAGGCAAAGCTAGCTTATCTGTCAGCACTCGCACAACGCTATCAAGATACGGTTGCTTTTTTTGTGGCATTGGGTGGTGGTTTATAAACTGAAAAATAAATTCAATTGGAGTAAAAAAGCTTCAGCTTTTTCAAAGGCAACAGCTGTAGCTGTTGCAGTCTTGCATATAAAAACACGTTTAAATTCATAACAGACCATGAAGGTGAAATTATGTTACATGCATATCTACCACGCACCTTACCAGAAGAACTAGAGGTATTAATAGAGCTAGCCTTAGATTTACGGTGGACTTGGAGTCATGCCGGAGATGCTTTATGGCAAACTATAGCGCCAGACATTTGGGAGCGCACTCAAAATCCTTGGATGCTATTGCAAAATGTCAGTAAAGAGCGATTCGAGCAATTGGTTAAAGATCCATTATTTCTAGCTCAATTAGCACAATTAAAATTAGAGCGATCTCAATATTATCATCAAGACGGTTGTTTTCAGTGTGATGATCCCGCTACTCAACTAGGTACCATTGCTTATTTCAGTATGGAATATGGCTTAGGTGAAGCTCTGCCTATTTATGCCGGCGGTTTGGGTATTTTAGCCGGTGACTTATTAAAATCAGCTAGCGATCTTAATCTGCCTTTGGTGGGAGTAGGTCTGTTATATCAACAAGGTTATTTTCGGCAATTAATTGATGCTCAAGGCTTACAGCAAGCTTTTTACCCTTACAATGAGCCCGCCAGTTTACCCATTAGACCTGCATTAGATAAACAAGGTAATCGCTTAACCATTATTGTGGAGCTACCTGCGCGCGACTTGTTTTTGCGGGTCTGGGAAGTTCAAGTAGGACGAGTGACCTTATATCTATTAGATAGTAATGATTTGATGAACAGTCCAGTTGATCAAGCGATTACCGCCGAATTATACGGTGGCGGCCAAGAAATGCGCTTATTACAAGAAATTGTCTTAGGTATTGGTGGTTGGCGCTTACTTGAGGCGTTGGATATAAAGCCGGACGTATGTCATTTGAATGAAGGTCATGCCGCCTTTGTGGCCTTGGAACGGTTAGCCGCATTTCAAAAACAGCATCAAGTGTCTTTTGAGGTTGCTCTGTGGGCAACGCGCGCCGGTAATGTGTTTACCACCCACACCCCAGTCAGTGCTGGTTTTGATTGCTTTAGTCCCTCATTAATCTACCAATATTTGCATCACCGTATACAAGAACTGGGCATTTCCTTTAAGTTCTTTTTGTCTCTAGGGCAAACATTGGAAAATAACGAAGCTGAGCTATTCAATATGACTTATTTTGCTTTACGTACTTGTGGTTTTGCCAATGGTGTTAGCCGCTTACATGGCCAAGTCAGTCAACAATTATTTCATCAACTTTATCCGCAGTGGCCCATAGCAGAAATTCCTATAGGCTATATTACCAATGGCGTTCATGTGCCTACTTGGGATTCTAGTTTTACTGATACCTTATGGACAGAGGTTTGCGGTAAAGGCCGCTGGGCAGGTAAAATTCATACGCTGCGTAAAAAAATAGAAACGATACCTGACGAAACCTTATGGACCTTTAGAGGTGAAAGTCGTGTCAAATTAGTTAGCTATATTCGGCATCGTATTAGTGAACAATTAAAGTTACGTCAAGCGCCTCAAGAAGAACAAGCTTTAACCCATACTATTTTTGACCCTAATAGGCTAACGTTGGGTTTTGCAAGGCGCTTTGCCGAATATAAACGTCCCAATCTATTACTACATGATCCAGAGCGCTTAATTCGCATACTCACTAATGCTCGTTATCCCGTGCAACTTGTGATTGCCGGCAAAGCTCATCCTTCAGATAAACAAGGTCAATACTTGATCCAAGAAATGGCCTTGTTTGCGCGCAGGCCAGAAGTTCGTAAACATATGGTATTTCTAGCTGATTACGATATGGCTATGGCTGAGCATTTTGTACAAGGTGTCGATGTTTGGATTAATACGCCGCGTAGACCTTGGGAAGCTTGTGGAACCAGTGGTATGAAATTATTAGCGAATGGTGGGCTTAATGTTTCAGAACTTGATGGCTGGTGGGCTGAAGCTTATACACCAGCAGTCGGTTGGGCTATAGGTGATGGGCAAACACATACGGAAGCTGAATGGGACGCGGTTGAAGCCAATGAACTTTATTGTTTATTAGAAGAGCAGATTATTCCTGAGTTTTATCAGCGCGATGATCATGGTATTCCTAGAAACTGGGTGGCACGTATCCGTGCCAGCATGGCAACTTTAGCACCACAATTTAGTAGTAACCGAATGTTACATGATTATGCAGAACACTATTATGCGCCTGCAACCAGTCTATATCGACAAAGACTCGTAAATAATGCAGAGATAGCAAAAAACTTAGCCGTTTGGCAGCAGCAGTTAGCACAACATTGGTCAGCTATTTATATGCAAAATTATCAAATTGAAACAACGGCATCAGGCCATAAATTAACTTTGCATGTGTACCTAGATGAATTAACGGTAGAATTTGTCCGCTTAGAAATTTATGCAGATGCGCAAGAAGGCTTGCCACTCTTTTGTCAGGTTATGCAGCGTAAAGTTATGTTGCCTGGCGCTGTTAATGGTTATATGTACGAAACTACTGTGCCTGCTGATCGTCCCATTGAACATTACACACCACGACTAGTGCCTAATCATGTACATGCCAATATCCCGTCTGAAGAAGCGCATATTACTTGGTATCGGTAAATAACCTGATTTTGAAAGCTGCAGATATTGATGCTATATATTTGCGCTTACTGCGTAAAAACACATATTATAGGCACAAAGGGCTGTAGCACTGGCTCATGCATTGATCACTAAATAGTTCTAATGAATTTCAAACTATTGGGTATTGGTAATAAATTGAAATTCTAGGAGACACTATTGAAACCATCTTTTTATGATTTAAATTATGCTGATTTAGAGCAAATTATAAATCAGAATAATTTAAATCACTCAGCAGCATCAGTTCTTTTTAATTGGCATTATAAGAAAAAAGAAACGGCTCAATGCGTTGATAAAATTGCTCAGAGCTCATTGGCTTTTTTTGACACTACTTTCGATTTTTCTCTACCCGAAATCGATACGGTTCATGAGTCAACAAACGATAGAACTGTAAAGTTTCTATTTAAGCTTATAGACCATCATAAAGTCGAAACTGTCCTGATTCCATTTCATAATAAATATTCTATTTGCCTGTCATCACAGGTTGGTTGCGCCATGAATTGTTCTTTCTGTTTTACAGGAAAGCAAGGGCTTAAAAGAAATTTAACGACCAGTGAAATAGTTGGCCAGTTTATACAGGCTTGGCGTTGGTTAGCCGTCAATAGAGCTGGTGAAGAGCGGATTTTAAATATTGTTTTTATGGGGCAAGGGGAACCCTTACATAATTTTGATGCCGTTAAAAAAGCCTGCGAGATATTTTTATCACAACATGGCGCTTCAATTGGTGTGCAAAAAATAACTATTTCAACGGCCGGTTATATACCAGGGCTTAAAAGATGGAGCCAAGAAATTCCTGGAGTAAACCTTGCGTTATCGCTGCATTCACCCTTTGAAGAAAAGAGGAATGAACTGATACCCATTAATAAAAAATATCCGCTAGATGACGTGTTGGCAACTATTGACCAGATACCTTTAAGTAAAAAGCAATTTGTTACTTATGAATATATTCTGATCAAAGATTTTAATGATACGCCAGAGGATGCTGAAAAATTGGGGGCGTTATTAGTGGGTAAAAGTGCTTATATCAACTTAATACCTTTTAACTCTTTCCCAGGGTCACAATACCAGCGTCCGGATTTGGATAAAATTGAAAAGTTTAAAGACGTTTTAGATACTTTTAAAATACCTACCTTGATAAGAACCGCTAAAGGTGATGATGTATTAGCGGCTTGTGGGCAGCTTAATTCTAAAAATTAGAGCTACGAGTGAATGAGGTCGCTATCGCGACGATTTATGTGTCGGGTATTGGCAACCGAAGCCGAGATACCTCATGCCGGACGGGGTTTGCAACCCCGTCCTTAATGTTTTTAGGATGTACGAATAAGCAGCACTACATAAGCAACGCATAGTTTTTTAACGAGGCAACAGGCTTTGTTCTACAAAAGCACTAGCGGGAATGCCTGTTTTAGTAGTTTTTTTAAATAGAGTTGCAACATCAAACGTTTGGGGCGGGGTTGCAAACCCCGCCCCGCATGCTGCGCTCCTCGGCATCCATGTCGCGTCCCTTCGGGCTAATCCCAACAAAACCAGCGGTGCTCAGCGCGGCAAACGAGAAAAAAAACGACCTTACTGCGTAAGGTCAGCTATTAACTCTAATACCGAAGACTCACAAGAACCACAGCCAGAACAAGCGCCTGTTTTTCTGGATATTGCATCTAAGTCAGTAATGTTGCTAGAAAGTAGCGCTGTAATGGTCTCTTTGGTCGTACCGCTACAGTGGCAAATAATCTCTTGGTTTTTTAGGGTGTTCATGTCATTCATAACGCTTTTATAGCATCAAAGTATCGGGTAAAAAGTTTACTTCCCCTGTGGCTAGATTATAAACGCCGCCTACCATGCCAATTTGTTTAGCGGCTAACATATCTTGAATAATGTCGCTGCTGTGCATGATCTCATCGATTTGTACGCGCACGTTCAAGGCACAGACCTTATTTAAAAAAACTGTATTTGAAGAATCACGGTTTCCTGTCGTAGTTTTTTCCATGCGTACCGCAGGACGAATTAAATTAATAATTTCACCAATATGACCTTCTCTAAAATTATCGCAAGCTGCTTTTACTGCGCCGCAATCAGTGTGTCCCAACACGACGATCAGTTTACTGCCTAAATACTTAGAGCTAAATTCAAGACTGCCTATGGCCTTGTCAGAGGCAATATTGCCTGCCAAGCGCACACTAAACACATCACCTAAGGCTTGATCAAACAACATTTCAACGGGCGCGCGCGAATCACTGCAACTTAATACTGAAGTAAAGGGGTGCTGTTTATCTTTAGTCAACATGACTAGATGAAGTAAGTCCTTGCTTACCGATATGTTATTGGTAAAGCGGTGATTACCTTCAATTAAAATATCTAAAGCCTCTTGTGGAGACATGTTTTCGCGATTAAGTAGCGGATGTTTATACATAAATCGCGAATTCAACTCATAAATGCAACACCGAGTGAATCATCAATATTAAGTGAAGCCATCTCACAAAATACTTCCCATGGTGTTTTGTAATTTAATTTTTTTCTAGGTCTAT
>QVQF01000135.1 GCA_003584895.1 Methylococcales bacterium | reverse complement strand
TCATCATCTTGATAGATAGATTCAAGCTGTTTTTGTTGATGTTCTAGGCGTAAGGCCTCTAGTTCTTCTTCTTGCCTAAATAATTCTAAACTTTGTTTTTCACGAAATTCAAAGTTTTTTTGCATAACGTTGAGATAAATGGCTTCTTGGGTAAAGCGCCCATTAAGTTGCTCATCATCAGTAAGTGCTAAGAAGGTCGGCGTTAATGTACACATAACACGGCATTGAATATGCTTTGAAATCAGTGTTTCATTCAGTACGTTTTCAATATTTCGTTCCATTTCGGTCAAGCCCGTTTGTACCCACAAGCCATCTTTAAGGTGGCTTAATTCAGAGGTAACGGTATCTTTAATTAAACATTCATAGCGAGTTTTAATCTGTCGATTAATCTCTGATAAAGTGTCTTGGCTTTTTTCTGCGTATTGTAAGGTCGCTTGAAAATAGATATTAAGATCGGTAGTGATAGTACAAAAGCCGTCATAAAGTCGCGTTTTTATGCTCAGTTGCCAGTCAGTTATAGGTAATGAATAAATTCGATGATAAAAGCGTGGTATAAAATTTTCTGGACGCTCAAATAATCTATAAAAAGGCCCTAGATGACTAACGACGACTCTGCGCTCAGCATCAAACCCAGGGTCCCAAAACTGTAGATTGTTTATAGATTCGTTATGCTTACCTGATAACCAGGCGTCTAATGGTGATAAATTAGTGGTCATAATGCACCGGCTGTAAGTCAGAAGTTTCGGCTTGTGCTTTGATGGCTCTTAACTGAGAACTCATACGTTCGGCAATCAAGGGGTAAAGATTGGGGGCAAATTCTACTGAGCGATTATCGACTTTACGTAAAAATCCACGGCTTAATAAAAAGCCGACAGCAAACATACGCGACCAATCAGAGTAACGTTTGGCTCGTTCAATGTTGGATTTTTCAATGACCATTTCCAATTCGTCATTTTCATTGATTCTAAATTCGGAAAACTGTCTAAGGCATTCAAAAACCAACTCTTGTTCTTGTTCTGAAAGTGGTCCTGGTGCAGTGCTTTCCAGTCGATAAGATAGCAAAAAGGTAAAGAAATCGACCATAGCCGCACAAGCAAAAGCAAAGAGTGAGAAATTACTCCACATAGCAAAGCTAGGTGTTACGCCTTGAATAAATTGCTTATAAGTCATTAATATAGGTGCCTGAGGCCCAGCAACACCTGCATTGGCAGCCAGTTGATTAAAGCTGAGTTGTACTTCTTGCAAGCCTGTTATGGCTTCTTGATAATTATTTTCAGTATCACTAGACAGGTGATTTAGGCTGGCTTGAAGGTTGCGGACATGTTCATCAAGCTGATGAAACTCTTGATCTAATTCATCTATATGTGCTTTTTTAGCTTGATAGCGTTGATTGTAATGTCGCCAGAAAGGGCCTTCACCTACTTTGTTCTTATATTCTAGAGGCGTTTGGTCATGAGTTCCGAAATAAGCTTTCGATAGATCGTTGCTGGCTTTTTCAAGTTCGTTGTTTTGAAGCTTTAAAATATCACTTTTGCTAATTAGAATGGCACCTAAATAGTCGTTAACTTCTTTGCGGATATCATTAATTCGATTAATTTGTATGGTTTCACTTTGTGAAACTTCATAAAATTTAAAATAAGAAAACGTTATTGACGCGGTAATCGCCACTAGCAAAGATATGAGTACACTTAGGTAACGTAAGCGATTGGCTTTCCAGTGTATGCCTGCAATTTCTAAGGAACAAATGACAATAATTGATTGAATGGCAATGGTGATGACTAATGCGATCCAAGGAACTATAAAATAAGATAAGCCATAGTATGTGGTAAATCCAGAGGCGATACTGAGCATTAATACGATCGGTATCGACCATATTCTTAACATTCCGATAAACTGCGTTTGGATACTGTTGAGTAAGCGTCCTAGTCCACCGTGGTTAATTTGTATAACACGCTCTTTTGCCATAAAAATTGTAGTCGCTTCCGTAAGTTAGATCGATAGGCAGTCTATGGGATTAAAACGAGAAATGCAAACGTCAGGTGGTACTTAGAAGTGATAAAAAGTTTATTTATGGAGCAGAACATTCGCTCAACGACCTATAGTTCAATAAATTTTAGGCAAAAAAAAGGGCGCATTGAATGCGCCCTTTTCATGGCTTAATCCTTAAGCTTTTAACATGTCCTTAACTGTAGCCATAATTCCAGCTGGATCAAGACCTTGATGAGGGAACTGTTCCCAAAGACCGCCGCAACCTTCTTTATGAGTCGCAATGTGCGCAAACTTTGGTGTTAAGCCACGCTCTAGCAACCAAGAACCGAAGCGACTACCTAAACCCGTTTTGCGGTTATAAGATTCGACAACTAATACCAGCGGTGAATTACCGATTTTGGCCAGCATGTCTTCATCAATAACATTCAATGTAGGTTTGTTGATTAAACCTATATCGATACCTTCGAGCTTTAAGCGCTCTACTGCATCTAAAGCGCGATACAAAGACTCACCGAAGCTGACGATATAACCGTGCGTACCTTCGCGAATAACTTCATCTTTACCAGAGATAAACTGATAATCGCCACCAAAGTAATCTTGACCTTCAGTATTCAAAATCGTTGGCACTTTAGAGCGCGTTGAGAATACAAAACGTAAGCCAGGATTAAAGAAAATGGTTTCAAGACAGGCTTTCATTTGCAGAGGATCTGCTGGAAAGTAAAGATTAGTGTCATAGCCATCACTTAAGCCATTATCAGCAAACATATTGTTTAAACCGAAATGGCAAGTGTTATCAGCCATATCATCTATGCCTGAATGTGAGAAATGGCTCAATACATTTGAGTTATTTAAACGTGCCATAGTGATTTCAGACATCAGCATTTCTAAGAAAGCACTAAAGGTACCAAAAATACCTTGCTTGCCTGCTTCCATACCGAAACCAGCCGCAGCAGAAAAGTTACCACGTTCCATAATACCTGAAGAAATAAATACTTCTGGGAAGGCTGCGTGGATTTTGAATAAGCCACAAGAGCCTTCTAAATCACTATCAACAACGCGAACTTTTTCGTAACGTTCAGCTTCGCTTAGACGACCTAAGATTTCAACAGCGGCATCGCCGAATACGTTACGGTTAGCATCCCAACGATCACTAGAGCCTAGGAACACAGCATCATTTTTAGGCGCTTTAATTTCTTTAAGGTGATCTGCAGCTGCTTGTTGGCCGCGAGACTCTAAATATTCAACAGCGACTTTAACAGAGATAACGTCATGTCCGTGAGTTGAACCTTCAAGGCCAACAATACCAGGGCACATGGGGCGATGGTTAATTACAGCAACAGGGCCATCGGTATTAACAGCGATACAAATACGTTTGTAAAGATCATCAAGATCTTCGCCGTCGCCTTCTAATACAGTAACGCCTTGGCCAGCTAAAGTTTTAGCAGTCGTGCAGCCAGTTAGATACGTAGAAGGATGGCCAGCGATAGTGACATCATTGTCATCAATAATTAGTTTAACATTCAGGCCTTGAGCAACCGCTAAGCGAGCAGCTTCTGCATCATTACCTTCTTGTTGTGAACCATCAGAACCTAAGCAAAAAACAACTTTGCGAGGATTTGCGATAGCAACACCATTAACATAAGGCCACATGTGCCCTAAGCGACCTGAGCTAAATTTTACACCCGGTGTAAAACCTAATTCTGGATGGCCAGGTAAATGAGAATGAGCGGCGCGGTATTCCATTAAACGTTCAGCAGGTAAGTCGCCGTTTAATGTAGACATTAAGTATTGAGTCGCTACACGGTGACCCGCTTCATCAAAAAAGATAGGTACAAATTGACTAGCAGAGCCACGAAATAAAGCATCCATAATCATAACTTCAGGCACTGTATCATAAGGGCCACCCGTATGTCCGCCCACGCCTCTAGCCGCACCTGTTGCGGTAAAGAAGACTATGGCATCACGACAAAGTTGTATGTTGGCTTTAAGGCTTGCTCTTTGTGAGTCAGTAAGCGTGCTAATGCTTGGATCCAAGGTTATGCGCTGATAAGCACCAAGATCGATAGGAAATGTTGACATAGTTTGCGTCTCGTCGTTAAGGGTTATTGTTAATTATTTTTGTTATTATCTCAGGTAAATCCATAAAACCGAAAAAAAGCTTGTCGTTATGCACTAGCTTATAAGTTTTACTAGGTGATATTGGCCTTTGGATTTAAATACTATGAGCGCTTTAAAGATAGAGTGACGTTGTTCGAGAGTGAAGATTACACCTTGCAGAATGTAGTCCGCAAGGTATTTTAATAAAATTTAATACACTTACAAGTGTTGATTCAATGAGATGTTTGTGCAGCCAGCTTATTTAAGAATTAATATCGCAAATGCTTCGGTCATATCCCCGTCATTGCATCAACTCTAGCTTGTCTGTATCCTGCGTACCCATGCAAATAAATCTTATTTCAGTAGGAAACCGTATGCCCAGCTGGGTACAGCAAGGCTATGATGAATATGCCAAGCGTTTACCGCGTGAGTGCGAGTTGGTGCTTAAAGAAATTGCCCCAGGTAAGCGCACAAAAAATAGCGATGTTGCCCGCATTGTTAAAGAAGAAGGTGAGCGTATGATTGCCGCTATTCCTCAGGGTACGCATATTTTAACCTTAGATATACCGGGTAAACCTTGGTCTACGCCTGAGTTAGCGCAATCCATGCAGCGTTGGCTGGAAGGCGGTCAGCATGTTGCTATTTTAATAGGTGGCCCCGAAGGTTTAGCCGATTCGGTTAAACAATTAGCTAGAGAGTCTTGGAGCTTATCTAAGCTTACCTTTCCGCATCCATTAGTGCGTATAATTGTTGCTGAGCAGATATATCGCGCTTGGAGTATTCTTAATAATCATCCGTATCATCGATAATGACTGCTCAGATTATTCTCGCTTCAGCGTCACCTCGTCGACAAGAGTTGTTAGACCAAATTAACGTGACTTATAAAGTCTATCCAGTAGACATTGATGAAACGCCTAGAGTTAATGAACCACCCTTAGCTTATGTGCAGCGCTTAGCAGCAGAAAAGTCTGCTGCGTGTAAGGCACGGCTGAATCCGCAGATACCTATTTTAGCAGCCGATACGACGGTTGTTCTGGGGAATTTGATTATGGGTAAACCTAAAGATCAGGTAGATGCTTTGGCGATGTTAATGCAGCTATCTGGAAAAACTCATCAGGTTTATAGTGCTATTTCTGTTCGTGGTAGAGAGCATGGGCAAGCCGTTAGCATTACAGAAGTCACTTTTAGGCACTTGAAAGAGCAAGAAATATTAGCTTACTGGCATAGTGGTGAGCCCTTAGATAAGGCCGGCAGTTATGCCATACAAGGATTGGGAGCCATGTTTGTGGCAGCTATAAAAGGCAGTTTTTCAGGGGTAGTCGGTTTACCTTTATTCGAAACCACCGAACTTTTATCTAATCAAGGAGTGGTACTTTTCAAATGAGTGAAGAAATTTTAATTAATGTCACGCCCCCAGAAACGCGTGTTGCTGTTATTGAAAATGGTGTCCTGCAAGAAGTTATTATTGAGCGTAGCCGTGAACGAGGCTTAGTTGGAAATATTTATAAAGGTGAAGTATGCCGAGTGTTACCCGGTATGCAGGCCGCTTTTGTTGATATTGGCTTACCTAAAGCAGCCTTTATCCATCTTTCGGACTTATGTGCCAAAGATTTGGAAAAAAGAGGTACCGAGATAATTGAGCATTATTTACATGAAGGCCAGCATATTATTGTGCAAGTGGTTAAAGATCCGCTTGGGACTAAAGGTGCTAGGTTAACGACGGAAATATCCATTCCATCACGTTATCAAGTCTATATGCCTTATTCGAATAATACCGGCGTATCGCAACGAATTGAATGTGAGGCTGAGAGGGTTCGGTTAAGGGCTTGTCTTGATGGTTTCAGGCAGGAACATCTCTGCGGCGGCTTTATTGCAAGAACAGCAGCAGAATGTGCAGAGGAATCTGTTTTGATTGCCGACATGATGTTTTTGTTGAAATTATGGGAATCAATTTCTGAAAAAATTGCTGATGCTAAACCTAAGCAATTTATACATAAAGATTTGCCTCTGAGTATAAGAACCTTAAGAGATTTATATAAAGAAGGCATTGATAGAGTCCGTGTAGATTCCAAAGAAACTTATCATTTATTATTGGAATTTGCAGAAATTTTTGTACCAGAAATTGTGCCTGTTATAGAACATTACACCGGCGAATGTCCGGTATTTGATATTTACAGTGTTGAAGATGAGATAAAAAAAGCTTTAGAGCGTAAAGTTAAATTAAAGTCCGGTGGCTATTTGATTTTTGATCAAACCGAAGCCATGACGACGGTTGATGTTAATACTGGTGGCTATGTTGGTGGCCGTAACCTAGAAGAAACTATTTTCAAAACAAATCTTGAGGCTGCGCAAACCATTGCTAGACAGCTTAGACTTAGAAATTTGGGTGGTATCATCATTATCGATTTTATCGATATGAAAAGTGAAGATCATAAGAAACAGGTCTTACAGGCACTGGAACGTAACTTAGAAAAAGATCGAGCGAAAACTAAAATCACTGAAGTGTCGGTATTGGGTTTGGTAGAAATGACTCGCAAAAGAACACGAGAAAGTCTTGAGCATATTCTTTGTGAGCCTTGCAGTTCATGTGGAGGTAGAGGCGTGTTAAAAACAGCTGAATCTATGTGCTTAGAAATATTTAGAGAAATTATTAGAGAAGTCAGATTATATAAAGTACAAACAATTTTGGTATTGGCTTCTAATGAAGTGGTAGAAATGTTGCTTGATGAAGATGCCGATATGTTGGCTGAATTGGAAATCTTTTTAGGTGTGCAGATCAAGTTTAGAGCTGAAGCACAATATAATCAGGAGCAGTACGATGTTGTTTTGCTTTAAGTCCAGAAGTGCCGTAGTTATTTTTTTCGTTGATTTTTCAAAGCTGCTTTAGTCAATATTTATGATTCATCATATTAAGCGTACAACTAGGCATCTTATTTTTTGGTCTTTACTGGCGCTAGCGATCAGTTTAACCGGCGTGCGTTTTGTTTTGTCAGGTATCGAAGGCTATCAGCTTCAGTTACAAGATCGTATTAGTGAGTTGGTGGGTGCGCCAGTCATTATTCGTCACTTGGGGGCTAAAATGCGTGGCTTTAGTCCTGAATTGATACTTAAAGGTATTACTGTGGCTTCGATTGAAGCCAATGCACCGCCCGCCATTCAGCTTAAAGAAATACGATTAGCTATTAATCTCCTCCATATCTTGGTAAATCGAGATTTATTGTCTTCTTCACGAGTGACCTTAGTGGGAACCAAGTTGACCATCATTCGTAAGCTAGATGGAAGCTTTTCAGTTCTTGGCTTAAAATCAGGTGATGAGCAGCCTTTATGGCTATTGCAGGGCAATAAGTTCGAAGTGGTGCAAAGTGAAATAACTTGGCAAGATCAAAAAAGACAAACTAAGGCGCTTACCTTTGCTTCGGTTGATTTAGCGATTATTAATGAGGCAGAGCATCATAAAATTAATCTTTTGATGAAGCTGCCGGAAAAATATGGCGATAGCTTGAAAGTCGCTATGGACTTACAGGGTAACGCTTTTGAAGCTTCAGCCCTAAATGGTGCAGTTTATGTTGAAGGAAAAAAACTTAAGCTGTCTGAACTTACGGCGTTTGATTTGCCTATACCGCTGAATGTTACATCGGGTGTTGCGGATATAAAGGTTTGGGCCGAATTACAGCGAGCGCAATTGCTTGCAATCACCAGTGAAATTCAATTAAAACAAGTTAATTTATTACATCAGAATCATGATGTGCTGCCTATCGAGCAATTAAAGACAAAGGTGTGTTGGCAATTAATAGATAATCAATGGCGGCTTGATGTGCCCCAGTTTTTATTGGAAACAAGCGATGAGAGTGGTGTAACCAAATGGCCGGATGCTGTTTTTAGTCTTGCAGGTAGCGTTAAAGACGATCAGTTTTTGCATCAGCTTGCGGGTTTTGTTTCACAACTGGATTTACACGAAGCAGCCTTGATAGCTAAATTCTTGGCTCCTTTGCCGGATGATCAGATAACTGCTGTAGAGCAAATGCAGTTAAAAGGGCGCTTAGAACAATTTTCCATTTATGCTGATGTTGATGAAAAAGCGCTAGCTGTTAATGGTAAATTTATCGGCCTTAGTGTGAGTCCGTCTACTAGACTTCCTGGAGTAAGTAATTTAACGGGTCAAATAAAAGGAAATGAAAAAGCCGGAATCATGCGCTTGGCGACCGAAAATTCACAACTCATTGCGCCTGTTTTTTTTCGTGAAGCCTTCGTTATTAAAAGCCTTAAAGGCAATATAAACTGGAATCAAACGGAAACTGATTGGAGATTATCAAGTCGATTGCTTGAGATAGATCTGAATGGCCTACAGAGTAAAACTCGATTGAACTTTACTTTGCCTAAAGCCAATGATTTGCCCTTTCTGGATATGCAAAGCTCATTTGTGAGTGATGATATTAGCAAATTGCTTCATTATCTACCGACTAAAGTCATGAAGCCTGCTGATGTCACTTGGTATGATCTGGCCTTTCTTAGTGGCCGAGTCACGCAAGGTGGCTTGTTATACACCGGTAAGCTGGGAGTATTTCCCACTAAAGTGGATCAAGGTGTTTTTGAGGCTACCGTTGATATCGACCAATTGAACTTGGCTTATCTTCCTGACTGGCCTCAGATTACCAATTTAGCCGGTAAAGTGGTGGTTTTACAAAATGTGATGAACTGTGAAATAACACAAGGACAGAGCAGCAATCTCACTATTACCCAAGCAACCGTTATTAATCCCGC
This sequence comes from Methylococcales bacterium, assembly GCA_003584895.1. GTDB lineage: Bacteria > Pseudomonadota > Gammaproteobacteria > Methylococcales > Methylomonadaceae > Methylobacter_C. Next base: position 8,463 of record QVQF01000135.1, on the reverse strand, counting down.
ATTAGGAACTAGCAAGCGCCTTATGGTTAAAGGTGAGCTTGAGGGTGAAATCAGCGATGTTTTCAAATTCTTAAAGCAGACTCCATTAAATTCAACGGTGGGTTTTTTAGTTGATGCAGTGGTGCCAGAAGGCAATACTAAAATGGAGCTTGATCTAAGCTTGCCATTATCTGAAGAGCTACAGCCTATCGTTTACGGATCTGCGCAATTTAATCAGGCAAGACTCAATGTAAGTGCATTGGATTTATGGATCAATAAAATTACTGGAGATTTAAAGTTTACAGAATTAGGCGTTTATAGCGATGGTATTCGAGGCATCGCTTTAGGTCGCCCCATTAAAATTAATATTGATAAAGCGGATCATCAGCAAACTTTTCTAGATATAAAAGGCAGTGCTGGAATAGCGGATTTACAAAAGCAATTCAAAATGCCGGGATGGGAAGTTGCTCAAGGCGAAACGGATTATCAATTAAAATTGGGGCTGCCATTTCCCAATAGTCCGACGGAGCTGGTTGTGCAATCTGATCTTGTGGGCGTGTCCTTGGCGTTGCCAGGATTTTTAGCAAAAACTACCTTGCAAAAAAAGCCCATATCTTTTACTTTTGGCTTGAGCGGTGAAGAGATACTGCCTATCACCTTGGATTATAACGATAGTCTAAAGGCAGCAGTAAAAGTAAATCTAGCTCAGAAAACACTTGATTCAGGGCATATTTTGATGGGTACGGGCGCAGTCCAACAAACAACACAACAAGGTCTAAAATTAGAGCTTAATCAAGACACACTAAACTTACAAGAATGGTTGGCACTATCAGGTCATCAAAATAAAGACAGTGGTGCTCTAAGTAATATTCGAGAAATTAAAATTCATAGTCCACATGCACAATGGAAAAACAGTCCTTTAGGTGCTTTTGATCTTATTTTGACGCCAGAAAAAAACCATTGGGCAGGTGTTATTAAAAGTGATGTGGCAACGGGGAAGATACTGATGCCCCTTGACATTACAGGAGCTGAAAAGATTAACTTAAGCTTGTCGGCCCTTGATCTCTCTGCATTAAAATCATTGGAAGCAAAAACTAATGGTGTGGAGGCTAAAAGTGTTGAGCTTAAACCAGAATTAGTGCCCGCTGAACTGCCCTTATTTTCCATTACTAGTGATAATACCTACTGGCGGTCAGTCAATCTTGGGCAATTGTCTATAGAAACTGAGCGTGTCGCTCATGGCATGTCACTTAAACATTTGAAATTAGCAAGTAAAGAGCAACAACTGCAATTATCTGGAGAATGGAAAGTAAAAGGGCTGCAATCTGAAACGCGCTTGCAAGGCCGTTTAGAGTTGTCTAATGCAGGACAAACGCTGACTCAACTGGACATTACTAAAGACTTAATGGATACCCGTGCGGTTATTGACTTTACGGGTAATTGGCATGCGGCTCCTTATGATTTTTCTCTACAGTCTATGCTAGGAAAATTAGATGTTAACTTAACCAATGGTCGTATTCTTAGTATAGAACCGGGGTTTGGTCGACTATTGGGTATTTTGGCTATGGCCCAGTGGGTTAAGCGCTTACAGCTTGATTTTAGTGATGTATTTCAACAAGGCTTGACCTTTAATAGCATTACGGGTCATTTTAATATATTAAGCGGTAAAGCAATCACTCGTGACTTGGTGATAGATGCAATACCTGCAAAAATTAATATCTCTGGCCAAGCTGATTTTATTAATAAAAATTTAGATGAGGTGGTTAGCGTCCTCCCAAAAAGTGCTGATGCCGTTCCTATTGCTGGTACAATCATGGGCAAAGTTACTGCGCTCATTGGGCAGTCATTAACAGGTAAAAATCAAGAAGGTTTTTTCTTTGGATCTCAGTATCAAGTTAAAGGCGGTTGGGACGACGCACAAATTATTCCGCTACATGACAACGAAGGTTTGTTGCAGAAAACGTGGAACGGTATCACAGGCTTTCCATGGGTACAGCAACCAAAAAATCAATAATAGGGAGACGACATGAGTAAATGCGCAGCCATACAAATGGCATCTAGTCCAAACATTAGTTTTAATTTATTAGAGGCCGAAAAACTGATCGCCGAAGCCGTTAAAGCCGGCGCTAAATTAGTCGCTTTACCTGAAAACTTTGCTTTGATGGGGGATCATGAGTCCGACAAACTTAAGGCCAAAGAAGTGGATGGCACAGGTCCAATACAACATTTTTTAGCGACCGTCGCTAAAAAATATGCCGTGTGGGTAGTGGGTGGCACTATTCCCTTGGAAGCAGATGATGCCAATAAAGCACGGGCGGCTTGTCTGATTTACAACGACAAAGGCGAGCGAGTGGGCCGTTATGATAAAGTCCATTTATTTGATGTTAATGTGCCGGGCACTAATGACGTTTATCGCGAATCAGACTCTATCGAGCCAGGTATAGAGTCACAAGTTTTTGATACGCCTTTTGGTAAATTAGGTGTTGCCGTTTGTTATGATCTACGATTTCCGGAATTCTTTCGCAAAATGAGTAAAGAAGGCGTCGAAATTTTAGTCGTGCCTTCTGCCTTTACCGCAGAAACAGGTGCTGCTCATTGGGAAATATTATTACGTGCTAGAGCGGTAGAAAATCTCTGTTACGTGATTGCACCGAATCAAGGTGGCTTTCATCTTAACGGTCGTAAAACCTTTGGCCACAGTATGATTATTGATCCTTGGGGTACAGTATTAGATTGCTATAAAACAGGCGGTGGTTTTGTTATGGCAGATATTGATCATGAGCGACTCGAAAAAGTACGAGGCGCTTTTCCTGTTTTAAATCATCGTCGTTTTTTCTGTGAGTAAAATGAAAGTCATTGTTAAAAGCTTAATATTATCCTTAGGTTTAGTTTCTTGTGGGGCTCCAACGGAAAGTCGCTATAGAGATACGGCCATGCTGGAACGCCCACCTACTTTACCAGTGACTCATCAATCAGCTGATCAGTCAGCACAGGAAGATCATAAATTAGGGCAAGCAAAAATGCAGCAAGAGCATGAAGAGCCCAGTGTTTACATGAAGAGCACAACGCCGCCGCTATTAATGATTAGGCAGCCTTTTGAGTTAGGATGGGACATTTTAGGACATGCTTTAAAGCAAGATTATCTAAGGGTTACTTATCGTGAGCAAGCAAAAGGACTTTATTTTATAACTTATAGTCCTGAAGTATTAGAGAAGAAAGACAGCGGTTTTTTTGACAAAGCCCTCTCTGTTTTTAAGGAAGATCGTCAGGAAGAATATTACGTTTTAACCGTTACTGAGCAACACTTAGAGACTCAAGTGAGTATCTCGGTTAATCAGCAGAAAACAACTACAGACGGATCTTCACCTTCAGCCGAGGATGCGGATAAGCTTTTGTTGCTGATCTATAAATCGATGAGTGATAAACCAAAGCCAGAAAAACAATAAGGTCTTCGCTATACAAGCGACTAATAGAACCCTTGCGCATCTTAAAAATTAACTAAACGTCTGATGAAATTATTAAACCTTGTAAAACAAACTATTTTAACGCCCGTTGGCATACAAGATAGCGATATTGAAAAAATCATGAGCCGATTACTGAGCTCCCCCGTGGATGCGGCAGATATTTATTTTCAGTCCAGCCATAGCGAGTCTTGGGTTATGGAAGGCGGTATTATTAAAGAAGGTAGCTATAATATCGAGCAAGGTGCAGGCGTAAGAGCAGTATCGGGTGAGAAAACCGGCTTCGCTTACAGTGACCGGATTGAATTGCCGGTATTACTGGAAGCGGCTAATAATGTTAAGTCCATCGTACGGCAGGGACAAGAGGCGCAAGTAGGCCTCAAGCAGGCAGCAAACTGGCCACAGTATTATCCTATAGCCAATCCGTTAAAATCATTATCTGATCAACTGAAAATAGAGTTATTGCGCAGAGTTGATACCGAAACCCGCAAACTCGATAGTCGCATTGAAGAAGTCATTGTTAGTTTGGTGAGTGCCCATGAAAGTATTTTGGTGGCTAATCAGGATGGTTCTTTAGCGGCAGACATCAGACCTTTAGTCCGAATGAATGTCACGGTGATCGTTGAAGAAAAGGGTCATCGCGAACAAGGTAGTATGGGCGGTGGCGGTCGTAGTGATTACAGTTATTTTATCGATCAGGATCGAGCGCTGGAATACGGCAAAGAAGCCGTCAGACAAGCCTTAGTTAATCTAGAAGCAGAAGATGCGCCGGCCGGAAATATGACCGTAGTCTTAGGTCCAGGTTGGCCGGGTATTTTATTGCATGAAGCTATAGGCCATGGTTTAGAAGGTGATTTTAACCGCAAAGGCACGTCTGCATTCAGTGGTCGTGTCGGTGAACGAGTCGCCTCTGATTTATGTACGGTGGTTGATGATGGTACCTTGCAAGGACGTCGTGGTTCATTAAGTATTGATGATGAAGGGACGCCTACAGAGAAAACCGTATTAATAGAAAACGGCATCCTTAAAGGCTATATGCAAGACAAGCTTAATGCACGGCTAATGGGTGTTAAATCAACGGGTAATGGTCGACGTGAGTCTTACGCGAGCTTGCCTATGCCACGTATGACTAACACTTATATGTTAGCCGGACAACATCATCCAGAAGACATTATTCGTTCGGTTAAGAAAGGTTTGTACGCTAAAAACTTTGCTGGAGGTCAGGTTGATATTACTTCGGGTAAGTTTGTTTTCTCTGCTAGTGAAGCGTATTTGATTGAAAATGGAAAAATAACGCGAGCCATTAAAGGCGCTACCTTAATTGGTAATGGCCCTGATGTACTCACTAAAGTATCTATGGTCGGAAATGATCTTGAGCTTGATAGTGGCGTAGGTACTTGCGGAAAAGAAGGCCAAAGTGTCCCTGTTGGTGTGGGTCAACCGACCTTAAAAATTGATGGATTAACGGTGGGCGGAACCAGCGTTTAAATTTATAAAGATACACTCGAATATTAAAGGAACTAACATGCCCGTGATTTCCTATTTCTTTGGAATTTATATTCGTATGTACCACGATGATCATAACCCTCCGCACTTTCACATAGAGTATCAAGGGCATCAAGCTTTAATGGCTATTGAAGACGGTGAACTTATAGCGGGAACACTGCCCAATAAAGCTGTTAAATTGGTACGAGAATGGGCAAAAGATCATCAACAAGAATTATTAGCTGATTGGCAGTGTGCTATTGAGTTAAGACCGTTGCAATGTATTTCAGGAGCTGACAATGATTAAAATCATCCGAGCGCAGTATAGTCAGCAGAAAGTTTTGCGATTATATTTTTCTGATAATTCATGGGGAGATTATGATTTACAAGCCGTATGTGACAGGCAAACTGAATTAGTTATTCCTTTGAACGATGAGCAGTATTTTAAGACATTTTTTTTAGAGTTGGGTGCGCTGTGTTGGCGTAATGGTTTGGAATTAAGCCCCAGCAATATTCACAGAAAACTTGAAGAGCAACAAAAACTGCATTATGAGTCCAATGTTGCTTAATTGAATGATAGAGCGCAGTAAATAGACAAAAAGATCAGCAGGTTGGGAACATTTTCGCAAGATATGGTACTCGGCATGTTTGTTAAAAGCCGTAATACACCCTTTAAAATTTAGAGAGCATCGTGCAAAACCAAGAAGAAATCAATCGATTAAAAAATATCGTCCAAGACTTATTGGATGAAGCCAAAAGCCAAGGTGCTAGTGCTGCTGAAGCAGGACTAAGTCAAGAGAATGGTCTGTCGGTGTCGGCGCGTTTGGGCGATGTAGAAACCATAGAGCATCATTGTGGACAAGGCTTGGGGATCACGGTCTATTTTGGGCAGCACAAAGGCTCTTCCAGTACCTCTGATTTGTCCTCCGCATCAATTAAAGAAGCGGTAAGAGCGGCTTGCAGTATTGCGCGATATACCAATGCCGATGAATACTCAGGCTTACCTGAGCAAGAACGCTTAGCGACTGACTTTCCTGATCTTGATCTTAACCACCCTTGGGATGTGAGTGTAGATAAGGCTATTGAACTCGCCATAGAATGCGAAGATGCGGCGCGCTCTTATCATGCCGAAATCAGTAATTCAGAAGGTGCGTCTGTGAATACTCATCAAGGTATTCATGTGATGGGTAATAGCCTAGGTTTTCTTCAGGGTTATCAGTCAACACGACATTCTTTGAGTTGTTCGGTGTTAGCGCAGCGTGGCGAGAGTATGCAGCGTGATTATTGGTATAGCGTTTCCAGAAATGCTCAACAGTTAGAGTCGGCTGTCAGCATTGGTAACAAAGCCGCTGAACGTGCCCTGCGTCGTTTAGCTGGACGTAGTTTAAGTACAAGGCAATGTCCTGTGCTGTATAGCGCAGAAATAGCTTCTGGATTGTTATCCTCATTTATAGGCGCGATTAGTGGTGGTAATTTATACCGTAAATCATCGTTTTTATTAGATGCTATCGATAGCCAAGTCTTTCCTGAATTTGTACATATACACGAACAACCGCACTTAATCGGTGCTTTAGGTAGTTCAGCCTATGATGGTGAAGGCGTAGCGACTCATGCGCGTGATCTTGTAACTGAGGGGGTTTTACGCAGTTATGTTTTAAGTACCTATTCAGCACGTAAGTTGGGCTTGCACAGCACAGGTAATGCCGGTGGCGTGCGTAACTTAACCATAGATTCAGGTACTTTAGATTTTCAAGGTATGCTCAAACAATTGGGCACGGGTTTATTGGTGACAGAATTGATGGGGCAGGGCGTTAATATGGTGACGGGTGATTATTCTCGTGGAGCCGCAGGATTCTGGGTAGAAAATGGTGAAATTCAATATCCGGTTGAAGAAATCACCATCGCTGGTAACTTAAAAGATATGTTAAAAAACATCGTTTCTGTAGGAAATGATGTTGAATATCGCGGTAATGTTCGTACTGGCTCTATCTTAGTTGAACGTATGTCTATTGCTGGGGAATAAGTGCTAAAGCAATAGCGTCTTAGGAGCGCCGAGCCCCAGCTCGGCACAGGAACACTATATGTTGGGGGCTACGCCGAGCTAGGGCTCAGCGCTCCCAGATTTTTATAAGGCATTAACAATATCCGCAATTAACTGCGGGCCTTTATAAATCAAGCCGCTATATACTTGTACCAAACTTGCACCGGCGGCTAATTTTTCTTGCGCATCTTCCGCAGTTAAAATACCTCCAGCCGCAATAATCGGAACTTTCCCTTGGCATTCAGCCGCTAAACCGCGCACCACTCGGGTTGCCGCGTCTTTAACCGGTGCGCCACTTAAACCACCGGCTTCATTTTCAAAAGGGTGGCCAGCTATCTTGTCTCTAGCAATAGTGGTGTTGGTGGCAATAACCCCATCGATAGAAAACTCCAGCAGTAATCGGCCTATATAGCTGATTTCCTCATCACTTAGATCGGGTGCAATTTTGAGTGCCAAAGGTACATAAAAACCGTGCTCTTGTTCCAGTTTAAGTTGTTCTTCTTTTAAGGCGCTGATGAGGTTTTTTAAGTCATCACCTTGTTGTAATTGTCGTAAGTTTTTAGTGTTAGGTGATGAAACATTGAGAGTAATGTAACTTGCCGAGCTATAAGCTTTACGTAGGCCAATTAAATAATCATCAACTGCCTGCTCCATCGGCGTATCAAAATTCTTGCCGATATTAATACCTAAAATCCCGCTGTAATGGCTATCTTTAACTTGGTTTAACAAATGATCTAAGCCTAAATTATTAAAACCCATGCGATTAATAATAGCCTGATGCTCAGGCAATCTAAATAAACGCGGCTTAGGGTTGCCAGGTTGTGGTCGTGGTGTCACCGTACCTATTTCAACAAAGCCAAAACCTAAGGCCGATAGCGCCTCTATATAATCACCATTCTTATCCATGCCTGCCGCAAGACCCACAGGGTTCTTAAAGTGTAGCCCCATAACGGTAACGGGTTTGTCATGAATATCAGCAAGCATCAGCTGTCCCAAGCCAGAAACATGCGTAGCTTTTAATAGCTTAAGGGTGACTTCATGAGCCGTTTCAGGATCAAGGCTAAATAACAGGGGGCGTAATAAAGGATAAATGTTCATAGCGTAGTGAGTAAGTTTAAGATGAAATCTGGAGTGCAACTGCTTTAGCTGTTGCTATCGACCTAATCGATAAGGCTCTGGATCTATACTAGTGGGTCGATTTAACAACAAATCGACCATCAGTTGTGCAGAAGCAGGGCCCATAACTAAGCCATTTCTAAAGTGACCGGCATTAATGCTTAAATTGCTAATGTCTGGATGACGGTCTATATAAGGTATACCTAATTCAGTGCCGGGTCTTAATCCTGCCCAATGATGTAATAGTGGCGCGTGTTTAAGCGCAGGAAATAAGCTCAAGGCAAAGTCAGTTAAATCGTTACGTGCCGTCTCGGTGGTGTGTTTATTAAAACCATCGTGTTCTACGGTACTGCCGGCTAAGATTTTTCCATCACGTCTAGG
>QVQF01000200.1 GCA_003584895.1 Methylococcales bacterium | reverse complement strand
ATATTAACTTAAAGCCAATAAACAATAGTCTAATATAATAACATATACAATATCAAGTGTGATTTAATGCTAATAAATTCAGTGACCTATGTGAAACTGATCTTTAATAAATGCTTTTTATAGGTGAGTAAAATAACCTGTGTCTATGTGATTCGTAGTAGGTGAAAAAATTATGCATATATTTTATATTGTTAGCGATTTGACGATAATATGAAAAATATCACATAACCGAGTAAATCAAACACTGAATGTGGTCAATATTATGTGCTGTTTTACCTTATGGCCGGACTCACTGAAGTGTTGGGTTATGTTATGTTACTGTAGTGATTGTTGAGCCAGAGCCCTAACTTTATTTTTACATCACAATTCACCGAAAAAAGCATAAGTAAATTACTCCACTGTCACTGATTTAGCCAAGTTTCTAGGTTGATCAACATCCGTGCCTTTTAACACAGCAACATGATATGACAATAGCTGCAACGGTATGGTGTAAATAATGGGTGAGATTTCATTTTCAACTTGGGGCATCTTTACAATCTGTACATTGTCGTCGCTGGTTGTCGCTAAAGTTTCATCCATAAACACTATGAGCTGACCACCTCTAGCACTTACTTCCTGTATGTTTGATTTTAGTTTCTCTAGCAGACTATTATTGGGTGCTACCGTAATAACTGGCATATCAGCATCTATCAAAGCTAAGGGGCCATGTTTTAACTCACCGGCAGGATAGGCTTCGGCATGAATATAAGAGATTTCTTTTAATTTCAATGCTCCCTCCATCGCTATCGGATAATGAGAACCCCTGCCTAAAAATAAAGCATGTTGTTTTTCAGAAAATTGCTCTGCTAATACTTTAATTTCCTCATTCAATTGCAGCACTTTTTCAATATTGCTAGGCAATCGAAATAATTCTGAGGTAATTTTTTGCTCTACTTGCTCTGTCATTTCAAAGCGTCTACCGATAGCCATGACCAATAGCATCAAGGTCGCTAATTGTGTGGTAAACGCTTTAGTTGAAGCAACACCAATTTCAGGACCAGCGCGTGTCATTAATACTAAGTCAGACTCTCTGACCAGTGAACTTTCAGGCACGTTACAAATAGCTAAGGAATATTTAGCACCTAATTTTTTAGCTTCTTGTAATGCTGCTAAAGTATCGGCTGTTTCACCCGATTGAGAAATAGTAACAATCAAGGTATCGGGCAGCAAAACAGGATGACGGTAACGGAACTCACTAGCTACCTCTATCTGACAAGGGACTCTCGCTAATTTTTCAAACCAATAACGCGCAACAAGGCCGGCATGATAGCTAGTACCACAGGCTAAAATCTGTACTGATTTAATATTATCGAACACTTCAGAAGCATTGTGCCCAAAAGCACTTTCTTCTAAGCGATTATTAATGAATCGACCTTCCAGCGTTTGCGAAATGGCAAAGGGCTGCTCATAAATTTCTTTTAACATGTAATGGCGATAATCACCCTTATCCACTGAATCAGCAGTCAACTGACTTTCTTTAATAGCTCTAGTGACGACTTCACCATCACTATTATAAATCACTAAGTTATCGATACTGATTGAGGCTATGTCACCGTCCTCTAGGAAAATAAAGCGCTGAGTTACTGGTAGCAAAGCCGCCACATCGGAAGCGATAAAATATTCACCGATACCAACACCTATCACTAATGGGCTACCTTTACGGCAAACAATTAAGGTATCAGGTTCGACTGTGCTCATAATACCCAGGGCATAAGCACCCTCAAGTGATTTTATGGCTTGCTTAATGGCCTCTAAAAAGCCATCAATAGATTCCATGGCTTGATAAATTTGATGTACGATTACTTCGGTATCAGTTTCTGAAGTAAAGACATAGCCACTTTCTTTGAGTGACGTACGTAATTGCTCATGGTTTTCTATAATACCATTGTGCACTACCGCCACTTTATCTCGACTGAGATGAGGATGTGCATTTGCGGTACTGGGTTTTCCATGCGTTGCCCAACGGGTATGAGCTATACCAATATTACCGAATACAGGATCTAGTTGTAATAAATCTTCTAGCCCCTTAACTTTACCTACCTCTCTTTTTCGATAGATAGTGCCATCATTAATAACCGCTAAACCCGCTGAATCATAGCCGCGATATTCTAGGCGCTTCAAGCCTTCCAACAATATGGGTACGATATTTCGTTGCGCTATTCCACCTACAATTCCACACATATTATTTTTCCTGTTTAACCGGACGTTGCCAACTTGAAATAGAAACTTGCTTTGCTCTGCTTAATGTCAATTGATGTTCTGGACTATCTTTAGTAATGGTAGATCCTGCACCTATGGTGGCATTTTTACCAATAGTTACTGGAGCCACTAATTGACTATCTGAGCCAATAAAAGCACCATCTTCAATAATTGTTCTAAATTTATTAACGCCATCGTAGTTACAGGTAATAGTTCCAGCACCTATATTAACGTGACTACCTACCGTTGCATCACCTATATAACTTAGATGATTAATTTTGCTAGCGGTGGCTATGGATGATTTTTTAATTTCAACGAAATTACCGATATGTACCTGTTCAGCCAAAACAGTTTCAGGACGTAACCTTGCGAAAGGTCCTATCTTACTGGCTTGCCCTATAATTGCATTATCAATAATACAGTTCGCTAAAATGTCTACATTATCGGCGATTATAGAGTTATTGATATAGGTATTAGCACCTATACGCACATTACTACCGATACTATTTTTACCTTCTAATATTACATTTACATCAATAATAATATCTGTTCCCAGCGATTCAATAGTGCCTCTAAGGTCAAAACGGGCAGGATCCATTAAGGTAACACCCTGTTCCATTAGAAAATCTGCTTGCTCAGTCTGATAAACGCGCTCTAAATGGCTTAGCTGAATACGGTTATTAACACCTAAGACTTCATCGACGGATATTGGTTGACTCGTAATGACAGCAATTCCATCGGCAACCGCCATTTCAATAACATCTGTTAAATAATATTCACCTTGCGCATTATTATTACCTAACTGACCCAACCATTTCTTTAGCTGTTGACCCTGAACCGCCATAATGCCAGTATTACCTTCCTTAATTAATTGCTCGGCAGCCGTTGCATCTTTTTGCTCAACAATTTTAGTTACCTGCCCTAAAGGATTTCTAACTATTCTGCCATAACCCGTAGCATCTTCAAGATTAACCGTTAACAAGGCAATAGATTGAGAATTAACATTATTTATTAGCTCCTTTACAGTACTTAGTTTTAATAAAGGTACATCACCATATAAAATTAAAACGGTATCACTATCTGCAAATTGATCACAGGTTTGCTGCACGGCATGACCCGTACCTAATTGTTGCTTTTGTTCGATCCAACTAACATCTATATCTTTTAAGGTATCTCTGACTAAATCAGCGCCATGTCCATAAACAATTTTGATGTTATTGTTTTCTAATTGGCTACTCATATCATAGACATGCTTTAACAATGGTCTATTGGCAATTTGATGTAATACTTTAGGCAGTTGAGAACACATACGTGTCCCCTTTCCAGCAGCAAGAATAATAGTTGTAATCTTCATGGTGAGTCCTGTTAAACAAAAAAGCCCGATAGCGTTTCTTACGTTACCGGGCTTTTTAAAAAAATTAGAATACGCTTTAGTTTGCCAATAACAAACACAGGTTATTGTTAACCACCACGTTTTCTAAATCTATCTAGAGTTTTTAATTGCATAACAGCTTGTGCCAATTGAGCCTGAGCTGTTGCGTAATCAATCTTGCCTGTTTTATCAGCTATAGCCTCTTCAGCTCTAGCTTTAGCATCTAATGCGGCAGCTTCATCGATATCTTTTGCTCGAATCGCACTATCCGCCAATATAGTTACCAGATGTGGCTGAACTTCTAAATAGCCACCCGAAATATAAAATGGATAACTTTCAGTAGCCGTTACTTTAACCCGAACTTCACCAGGATTTAATCTGGTAATGAAAGGAGCATGTCGAGGTGAAATACCAACTTCACCAAGTTCAGCGGGAGCAAAAACCATTTCTGCCAAGCCAGAGAATATCTCTTTTTCTGCACTTACGATGTCTACATGTACGGTCATGGTCATATCTTCACCTGTTTCAAACTTCTCCCTACCACAAGATAGGGAGAAATTGCCTTAGCTTTTTAATGTCTTAGCTTTCTCAAGTACTTCTTCTATGGTACCAACCATATAAAAAGCTTGTTCTGGAATAGCATCGTAATCGCCGTTGATAATACCTTTAAAACCAGCAATGGTGTCTTTTAAAGATACATATTTACCTGGAGAACCGGTAAATACTTCAGCAACAAAGAATGGTTGAGACAAGAAACGTTGCATTTTACGAGCTCTTGATACAGTTAACTTATCTTCTTCAGATAACTCATCCATACCCAAGATGGCGATAATGTCGCGCAATTCTTTGTAACGTTGCAAGATACCTTGAACACTACGAGCTACGTCATAATGCTCTTGTCCAATAACTAAAGGATCAAGCTGACGACTGGTTGAATCCAAAGGATCAATAGCAGGATAAATACCTAACTCTGCAATTTGACGTGATAAAACTACGGTCGCATCTAAGTGAGCAAAAGTTGTAGCAGGTGATGGATCAGTTAAATCATCCGCAGGTACATAGACCGCTTGAATTGACGTAATAGAACCTGTTTTAGTCGATGTAATACGTTCTTGTAAAACACCCATTTCTTCAGCTAGTGTAGGCTGATATCCAACTGCTGAAGGCATACGACCTAATAAAGCAGATACTTCAGTTCCTGCCAAGGTATAACGATAAATATTATCTACGAAGAATAAAACATCACGTCCTTCATCACGGAAATATTCCGCCATGGTTAAACCCGTCAATGCTACTCGTAATCTATTTCCGGGTGGCTCGTTCATTTGTCCGTAAACTAACGATACTTTGTCGATTACGTTAGAATCTGTCATTTCGTGATAGAAATCATTTCCTTCACGAGTACGCTCACCAACACCAGCAAATACTGAGTATCCACTATGTTCAATGGCGATATTACGAATCAGTTCCATCATGTTGACAGTTTTACCTACACCGGCACCACCAAATAAACCAACTTTACCACCTTTGGTAAAGGGGCAAACTAAATCGATAACCTTAATACCAGTTTCTAGAAGTTCGTTAGCAGCAGCTTGCTCTGCATAACTTGGAGCTTCACGGTGGATGCCCCATTTAACTTTTTCACCAATAGGACCTTTATCATCGATAGGCTGACCTAAAACATTCATAATTCGACCTAGGGTTTCTTTACCCACAGGGACCGAAATAGGTGCTTCAGTATTGGTTACTATCAGGCCTCTACTTAAACCATCAGTACTACCCATAGCAATCGTTCTAACGACACCGTCACCCAATTGCTGTTGGACTTCTAATACTAGATCTTTGCCTTCTACGATTAAGGCGTCATATACTTTCGGCAGCTGTTCACGTGTAAATTCTACGTCAACGACCGCGCCTATAATTTGTACGATTTTACCCGAACTCATTCTGTGTCCTCTAAAGTTTTGTGTCAATTTGAATGTGGCGACTGCTCTAGCCTAAACATAAGAGCCGATATAAAGATCGGCTCCCTATATGGATTAAACAGCAGCAGCACCTGCAACAATTTCTGAAATTTCTTGAGTGATTGCGGCTTGTCTGGCTTTATTGTAAATTAACTGCAACTCACTAATAAGATTTCCGGCATTATCTGAAGCGCTCTTCATTGCCACCATTCTGGCCGCTTGTTCACAGGCATTATTTTCAACTAAGCCCTGATAAACTTTGGATTCAACAAAACGGTTCAGCAGATGATCCAATACTTCTTTAGCATCAGGTTCATAAATATAATCCCAATGGCCGTTCAAGTTTTCATCAAGCTCACAAGCCACTATTGGCAATAACTGTTCAACTGTGGGTCGTTGAGTCATGGTATTTACGAATTCATTGCTAATAATAAACAATTGATCGATTCTACCTTCTTCATAGGCATCCAACATGACTTTAATGACACCAATGATGTCATTCAGATGTGGTGCATCACCTAATTTAATAGCTTGGCCGACTAAATTGACTTTCAGATTACTAAAAAACCCAGAGGCTTTTGTACCTATCGTACAAACATCCACTTCAATATTAGCACCCTCCCATTCCACTAAGCGGTTTAGCGTGCTTCTGAATAAATTTGAATTCAGACCACCGCACAAACCTCTATCAGAACTTACCACAATAACGCCAATACGTTTAACGTCTCGTGTTATCAAATAGGGATGCTTATATTCTGGATTGGCTTGCGCCAAATGCTTAATAATCTTTGCAATCTTTTTAGAATATGGTCGTGAAGCTTGCATTCTGTCTTTTGTTTTACGCATTTTACTCGCAGCAACCATCTCCATTGCGCGAGTGATCTTTTGAGTATTTTTAATACTCGCAATCTTGGTGCGTACTTCTTTACCAACAGCCATTTGAAGACCCTTTTACCAACTATGAGTTTTAACGAAAGTTTCAATAGCTGTTTTTAAGCCATTGCTGATTTCATTACTAAAATCGCCGGTTGCATTAATGTTATTCATGAGTTCAGATTGCTCAGATTTCATGTACAGATGTAAGGCCGCTTCAAAATCAAGTACCTTATTCACTGCGATGCTATCAAGGAAGCCCTCATTAGCTGCAAAAAGCGACACTGCCATTTGTGCAACAGACATTGGCGAATATTGATTTTGCTTCATTAACTCGGTGACACGTTGACCACGTTCAATTTGTTTACGTGTACTTTCATCTAAATCAGAAGCAAACTGAGCAAATGCTGCCAACTCACGATATTGCGCCAAATCTAAACGGGTACCACCACCTAATTTCTTAATGATCTTTGTTTGTGCCGCACCACCTACTCGAGATACTGATAAACCAGCATTTACAGCAGGACGAATACCTGAGTTAAACAAATTACTTTCAAGGAAAATTTGTCCATCAGTAATCGAAATTACGTTAGTAGGTACGAAAGCAGACACATCTCCACCTTGCGTTTCAATAATAGGTAAGGCAGTCAGTGATCCTGTTTTGCCTTTTACCTTTCCACCAGTCAGTCTTTCAACTTCTGCTGCATTAATACGCGATGCTCTTTCTAATAAGCGTGAGTGTAAATAAAACACATCACCTGGATAAGCTTCACGACCCGGAGGACGACGCAATAACAATGAAACCTGACGATAAGCCCAAGCTTGCTTAGTCAAATCATCATAAATAATTAGAGCATCTTCACCACGATCTCTGAAGAACTCACCCATAGAACAGCCGGTATAAGGCGCGATAAATTGTAACGCAGCAGACTCAGAAGCTGATGCCGCAACAATAATCGTATGCGCCATAGCGCCATGTTCTTCAAGCTTACGCACAACGTTAGCAATAGATGAACGTTTCTGACCAATAGCAACATAGATACATTTAATACCTGTACCTTTTTGATTAATAATGGCATCAATAGCAATCGCAGTTTTACCTGTTTGCCTGTCACCAATAATAAGTTCCCGTTGTCCACGCCCAACTGGAATCATCGCATCAATTGATTTCAAACCTAACTGTACAGGTTGATCTACTGATTGACGTGCAATAACGCCTGGTGCGATTTTTTCAATTGGAGCTGTTTCAGTGGTTTCAATGGCACCTTTGCCATCAATTGGATTACCCAGTGCATCAACAACGCGACCAAGTAAAGCCTCACCTACAGGTACTTCAAGAATTTTTCCGGTACATTTTACGATATCGCCTTCAGTAATATGTTGGTATGAACCTAATACCACGACACCGACTGAATCTCTTTCAAGGTTAAGCGCCATCCCAAATGTATTGCCTGGGAATTCAAGCATTTCACCTTGCATTGCTTGAGAAAGACCGTGTACTCTTACAATACCGTCGGTCACACTGACGACAGTACCTTCTGTATGCGCTTCGGCACTTAGGTCAAAGTTTTCGATCTTCTTTTTAATCAGATCACTTATTTCAGATGGATTTAATTGCATGTGCTATTTCTCACTCTTACTTTAGCGCTTTTTGCATGTGTTGAAGTCGGCCTTTAATGGATCCGTCAATAACCTTGTCGCCCGCACGTACGAGAACGCCACCGATTAATGACTTATCTACAGCCACATTCATATGGATTTTTTTGCCTAGGTTTTTTTCTAGGGTTGCAGCAAATTCTTGCTTTGCTTCTTTCGATAAAGGATAGGCAGACATAACTTCGACTTCCATATAACCTTCATCATCGGCTTTAAATGCCTCGAAAAGCTTCGCAATCGTTGGCACTAAGCGTAAGCGATTATTATGAACCAGTAGTTTTAGAAAATTTTCATTCTCTTCATTAACGTGCCCTTGACAGATATCTAGCATCAATGCAGATAATCTTTGCTTATCCACCTTAGGATTGTCAACTACAACAGATATGTCTGGATTTTTTAAAACAGAAGACATAAATGCCAAACTCTTCGACCAACTTGTTGCCGACTGAGTTTCCTTAGCTCTTTTAAAAATAGCTGCAGCGTAGGGTCTTGCTAATGTTGCCAGTTCGCTCATTATGCTTAACCTAATTGTTTAGAAACTTTGCTAATAATATCTTGATGCTTAGCTTTATCAATTTCAGCACCCAGAATCTGTGCTGCAGCATTTAATGCTAAATCAGCCACTTCTTGACGCAAACCTTCTTTAGCCTGCTGAATTTCTTGCTCAATTTGTGCTTTTGCTGCCACGAGTAGGCGTTCGCCTTCTTGCTTCGCAGTATCTTTTGATTCTTCAATCAAATCATTAGCACGCTTTTGAGCTAGATTAACAATCTCAGAAGATTGTTCTTTAGCTGTTTTTATAACACCTTTGGCTTTTTTCTCGGCCAACAGAATTTCTTCCTGACCTTTTTCAGCTGCAGCCAAGCCATCGGCAATTTTCTTTTTACGTTCTTCTAAAGAGTCAAATAAAGGCGGCCAAATGTACTTCATGGTAAACCATACCAGAAGTGCAAAGGTAATCATTTGCCCTATGAGAGTAGCATTGATGCTCACGATGCGTTCCTCTTGTTACTATTAAACACGCGTGTGCAATTAACCTGCAGCCGCAGCTGTAACCGCAGACAGGAATGGATTTGCGAAAGTAAAGAACAATGCCAAACCAACGCCGATCATTGTTACCGCATCCAACAGACCCGCAACAACAAACATTTTTACTTGTAACATAGGTACCATTTCAGGTTGACGTGCAGCGCCTTCCAAAAACTTACCACCCAATAGACCAAAGCCTATAGCAGTTCCTAAAGCGCCCATACCTAAAACTAGACCTACTGCGATAGCAGTCATGCCTTGTACGTCAGCAATTAATTTTGCAATTTCCATGAAACCTCCAAACGGTTAATAAAGTTATAAAAAAACGGTCCAACAATAATTAATGATGCTCGTGCGCCATACTCAGGTAAACAATCGTTAGCACCATAAATATGAAAGCTTGTAGCGTAATAATTAAAATGTGAAAAATTGCCCAAGGAAAACTTAATACCGGTTGTATATACCACGGTAATAAGGCAATCAAAATAAAAATCAATTCACCTGCGTACAGGTTTCCGAACAGCCGCAATGCTAATGAGATAGGCTTGGCAATTTCTTCAACTAATTTCAACAATAAATTAAACGGTAATAACCAAGGACCAAAAGGTTGGAACATCAACTCTTTAGCAAAACCCCATGGGCCTTTTATTTTAATGCTATAAAAAATAATTAAACAAAATACCGAAATAGACATTGCAAATGTAGCATTCAAATCTGTACTAGGTACAACTCGAAGATATTCGATACCCATCATTGATCCGATGAGTGGCAATATATCAACTGGAAATAAATCCATAAAGTTCCACATGAATACCCAGCAAAAAATAGTCAATGCTAAGGGTGCTATTAATTTACTTTCACCATGAAAACTATCTTTCACTTGATTGTCTACAAACTCAATCAACATTTCAGCAAAATTTTGCACCAATCCTGGAACGCCAGATGTTGCCTTATCTGCTGCGGTCTTAAAAAACCATAAAAACAAGCCGCCTAAAACAGCTGAGAAAAACAAAGTATCCAGATTCAATGTCCAGAAACCTTCACCCACATGTAGCGGAGTTAAATGGTGAATAATATAACCCGTTACACCTTCAGTGGCATGAGCTTCGGTAGCCATCGTTCCTCTCTCTTAATAATGTTAACGCATTAATAGCGCAAACCAAAAAACTGATAATGCTGTTATATAGCCTATAAGCAGCGGTAATATTGTTATGTTTGGTACTTTAAAAATTATCACAAACAGCGCGGCTGTGAGTATTAATTTTCCCGATTCTCCGGCATAAAATGAATTCATAACCTTACGTGCGGGTAGCCCGGCGGCTTTATGGATACGCAAAGCAAAATACAGATTTGGTACAAACGCTGCCACCCCACCTAAAGCACTTGACATCGCATAGTGCATACCTCCGTAAACTGCTAAGCCAGCAGTTATTATCAGTATGATTAAAAGCTGATAACTTAAAATCTTACTGACAGTAGAAAATTTTCTACTCGTCACGCGGGTCTCCAAACATAATAGCTCATGGATTATAGACATCGACGACCATTAAATCAAGGTTGATTAAATTCTGTTGATATATTGGTTGTTATTTACACCATTTAATAATCATAAAGCTTACTACATTACCCTTCTAAATAATTATTTTCACAATGAATTGTTAATGATATTATCGACATGGACATAACAATTAAACACTAACTATACCTAATTTTATTGATGGTAGTTATGTTTACCCCCCACTTATCAAAGCACGCAATCCCTTTACGTTACATCATTAACTTAATTATTTTTCAAGACAATCTATAACTTAGATTACCCCACTATAATCTACTCTAATATCATAATCCCCACTGTACGGCAAGCTTACCATACATCACGGCTCCATTTTAGGTATGACAAGACGAACAGCAACCTTCATGTATCCGATAATTACCATTTCATGAATTACCATCTATTAAAATTATAAATAATTGTAACTTACGAAGCTATTCAAGTTCGGCCAGCTCATAGAATTAAATACTAGACCCATCCAACATTTCATCACCACTGACAGCAATAAAAGCCCTATTCATTTAATTAATAATAACTCCATTGACGACAACATTAATTAATATTATATCAATTCAACCTATTAATATTAGTTGATGAATAGCAACGTATATGTATAAGTATGTCATCATGTTATTATCCTTATTTTTTGCGCACCTATTCATGCCTGAAAACTACTCTCTCGATCGCGATTACTCTCTAGATGCTCTAAAAGTTCCACCCAATTCAATACAAGCTGAGCAATCTGTATTAGGTGGTTTAATGTTAGATAATCAAACCTGGGACTCCATTGCTGATAAAGTTGTTGAAATTGATTTTTATCGACGCAGCCATCAACTAATATTTAGAAAAATAGAAGAACTCGCAGAAAAACAAATTCCATTTGACGTCATCACCTTATCAGATGCTTTAAAAGTTATCGGTGAGCTCGAAAACGTGGGCGGTTTAGCATACTTAATCATGCTGGCCAAAGATACGCCAAGTGCTGCCAATATTACAGCTTATGCTGATATAGTTAGAGATCGCTCTGTCTTAAGACAATTAATTCATATCGGCACGCAAATATCAGACTCTGCTTTTAATACAGAAGGTCGTGATACTTCTGAATTACTTGAAAATGCAGAACGTCAAGTTTTTCAGATTGCTGAACAGCGCCAACGGGGACAGGGAGGTGGTTTTGTTCCCATAAAATCATTGCTAGCCAATGCCATCGATAAAATTGAAACGCTGTTTGAACAAGAAGGCGCTATTACTGGAGCTGGTACTGGCTTTACTGATTTTGATGAATTGACCTCTGGCTTACAACCTGCTGATTTAATTATTGTTGCCGGCAGACCCTCTATGGGAAAAACCACTATTGCCATGAATATGGCTGAAAACATTGCACTTAAAGGCAATAAGCCAGTTGCCGTATTTAGCATGGAAATGCCAGGGGACTCTTTAGCCATGCGCATGATGTCTTCGTTAGGCCGCATTGATCAACATAAGGTTAGAACGGGGAAATTAGAAGAAGATGATTGGCCACGATTAACCTCAGCTATTAATTTACTGGCTGGCACCCAATTGTTTATTGATGATTCACCCGCCTTATCACCGACTGAAGTTAGAGCAAGAGCTAGACGACTTGCTCGTGAACATGGCCAATTAGGCTTGATTGTAGTGGATTATTTACAGCTAATGCAATCACCTTCCAGTGGTGACAATCGAGTACAACAGATTTCTGATATCTCTAGAGGACTAAAAGCACTAGCAAAGGAATTGAATGTTCCTGTCGTTGCTTTATCTCAGCTAAACCGAAACTTAGAACAGCGCCCTAATAAGCGCCCTGTTATGTCAGATTTACGAGATTCAGGTGCAATTGAGCAAGACGCAGATTTAATCGTATTTGTATATCGCGATGAGGTCTACAACGAAGACAGCGCTGATAAAGGCATAGCAGAGATAATTATTGGTAAACAACGTAATGGCCCACTAGGCACTGTTAGACTGACCTTCTTAGGACAGTATACGCGCTTTGAAAACTTCACTGGTACCTCTTATAGCTCTGGAGACTATGAATGACCTCTCCTGCTTACGCAGTCGTCAACCTAGAAGCATTGCAACATAACATGCAAATTGTACGTAAGTACGCTCCTAACGCTAAAATTATGCCCGTTATTAAAGCAAATGCATACGGCCATGGCTTGTTACGTATCGCATCTGCCTTGCAATCGGCAGATGCATTTGCCGTAGCTAGAGTAGACGAAGGCGTACAATTACGAAAAGCTGGCATAAAAAACAAAATTACTGTTTTAGAAGGCTTCAGTAATATAAATGAACTTGAAGCCATATTAGCTAATCGACTTGATACTGTTGTACATTCATTCAATCAACTTAATTTAATTGAAGCTAGAAAAGAACTAAAAGCTTGCTCTATATGGTTAAAAGTTGATACCGGCATGAATCGATTAGGCTTTAATCCAACAGAATTTGCTAGTGCTTACCAGCGCCTTAAATGCTGCCCATTAATTCAGGGGCCGATTAATGTAATGACGCATTTAGCTAATGCTGATGATAAACATGACACAACATCACTTAAGCAAATTGATTTATTCAATCAAACGATATCAACGCTCTTAGAAGAACAGCGGCTTGAAACTGAGCGAAGCGAGTGTAGTATTGCCAATTCTGCAGGTATTTTAGCATGGACTGAATCTTTAGCCGATTGGGTGCGCCCAGGCATTATGTTATATGGCATATCACCTTTTCCAGACTGTACTGGTAAGCAATGGCAATTAAAACCAGTTATGGGCCTATATTCACGACTTATCGCAGTTAAGACATTAGATGAGGGAGACAAAGTGGGATATTCGGGAACATGGACGTGCAAAAAGCCAACTCGACTAGGAATTATTGCTATAGGCTATGGGGATGGCTATCCTCGCCATGCAAAAGAAGGCACACCTATTTTAGTTAATGGTCTTCGAGTGCCACTAATTGGCAGAGTGTCAATGGATATGATTACTGTTGACCTAGAAAGCCAACCAAATGCTAAAGTTGGAGACTCTGTTACTCTATGGGGCGATGATTTAGCAATAGAAAATATTGCTATATACTCAGATACTATTCCTTATACCTTAGCCTGTGGTATTACGCAACGCGTACGCATTATTGAATACAATGAAAGCTCAACTGATCACTAATTAGAGCCTTAAGAACTAAACTTTACTATTTTTGTATACTTGATTACAAACTATTTATTGCACAGGATCTCAAGGGCTTTACTAAAGAAATTTAACTAGCCACAATATTGTATTTAATAATTTAATATAAGAATGCAAAGTATCTAAGTACTATTATTTGCGTTAACGCGGATTATTTAGTTCTGACTGGGGATATGACGAACAAAGCTTTTTAAATTAATAACTAATGAACTCTAGCACTTCAAATTAAAGACATATGATCTCATAAAGAAATAATTTGTGTTTTTTGCCACTTAAATATTAAAAATTTTTATAATAGCCCCATCTAAGATATTACTCGATAGGGCTATACAACTTAATTAAATTAAGCTTTTCAGTGCTTCGAAATCTTTTTTAGCATCTCTTAGTTCTTGCTCTGCTTCTTGCAAAGCAGATTCTTTTGCATGTGACATAGCAGATTTTAATTTTCTGTTTGCTTTTGCACGCGCATTATCTACTTTATCATTTGCATTAATTTCTTTACTAAAATCAATAGCTGGCTTGATAAGTGATGTAGCTTCTTCGCTACTAGCGCCTTTGCTAATTGCTTCTATTGCAGCTTGAATTCTTGTAGCAACAATATCAATTGCTTCAGCAGGCTTATAAGTAGCTCTACCAGCATCAGTTTCAGAAAATGCAGATGTTGAAATAACAGCCATACCAGTAGCCATTAGTAAAGACAGTATAGTTTTTTTAAATGTATTCATATTTAACTAACTCTTAGGTTGTTGTTTATAATAATACTAAATAATAATAAATTATTTAACACATTAATTCTATCATAATTTGTATGCTAATTTGCTACAAAGAATGTTAAAAATAAAATTTATGCAATTTGTAACTTACTTAAAAGCACATCAGGCTAACTCAATAAATTAACCCGATGCATTTAAAGCTTTAATTAATGAGTTAAGTCGTACTTAGCTTTCATTTCAGAAAATGAATGTAACGCAGTTGCCAAACCAGCTTCTGCAGTTGCTGCATCACCGGCTTCAACTGACTTACGCGCTGCTTTCAGTACATCAGTAGCTTTTTGACGTTGACGTTCTGTAATTTCAAAACGAAATTCTTTTGAAGCTTGCGATGCTTCAAGAATAGTTTTTGAAGCAGCAGGTAAGTCACCTGCTTTAATTTCAGCTTGTGCTGAAATAATACCTGAAAGCGTATTTTCAATAGCATCTTTAACTGCCGCTTCACCTTTAGGTTCAGCAATAGCTGTTGTAGAAATTACTGTTATTGATGCAGCCATCAAAATAGATGTTAATACTTTATTAATTGAACGCATTATTTAATAAACCTTATATTGATATTTAAATTATATTATAACTAATCACAAAGCAATCTCATCAAACATAGATAATTCGCTAATTATCTTAGTTAACGGATCAAATTTTACCACAAATATTCATATTAATGACAATTGTTAAATCGCTGTTAGTATATAAATATTATTACTTTACTAAGCTAGTAATTTATTCAACCTAATGATCATTCTAGCAAATACTTTAATTAATGAACTAATTACAATTAATTTTAACTGCTACATATAGTTCAAACCACGGCAAGCTATTAAAATTAATTGGATTTAGTTCTGTCAAATAAAACTTCTCACCTCATTCTAATATGACCACATTAGAATAAATTTATTTACCCTCTTTTAGCACATCTTATAACAGATCAAATAGTTTTAAAACAATCAACATACCATCATTTTATTCCAAAAAAAAACCCCTACTACCAAATGGCAGTAGGGGTTTTCAATTCCTTAACTAGCAATATAAATTACTAATTAATTACTTCATTAGATGAAAGTTGGAATTAATGGAGCATCGATAGTTACCAATTGACGGTTACCAGCTGCATCCCAGAAGAATAACAAACCAGCAAAACGGCTGTCAGGATCGTAGATCAAGTCAGCTAAACGGTAAACTTCCCATGCAGCATCAGACGCAGTTACTTGAACTGTTCTTTTTTGACCTGGAGCAAGTGGGCTGTTATCGCTAACAGTCAAACCTTCTTCAGCCAATAAGTCATCAGGATAACCTGATTCGTCTTGTGCAACATTAGCGTCCATGAAACGTACACCAGCAGTGTTAAATTCGCCTAAACGTACAGCAGAATCACCATTGTTAGTGATAGTCATGGTCATTTGCATGGCACGACCTGGTACACGGTAAGTAGCATCTTCAATTTTAACAGCAACTGTAGGAACAGGCATGTCAATTGATTTAATACCACGTAACAAACCAGCTTGCAAAGGAGTAGTAATAGGGAACTTCTCGTTAGTGCTAGCCATTGACATAGCAACAATACCGATAACACCTACAGCGAATCCTAATGCAACTTTTCTGTCAGTAGCAGTAATTAATGTATCAGCTTTACCAGCATCAACAGCAATTAAACGTGGAACGAACATTGGTTTACGTGCCCAGTAAGCAACCCATAATATACCAATACCATACCACAAACCATGCCAGAAATAAGTATTACCTAAGTTATAGTTTTCTAAGTCAACAGTTTCGCCAGTCAAAGTAGTGATTGGGTTAACAAATGAAGACATAGAACCAGTAACAGTTACCCATTTACCTGGACCAATAATTGGACCACCGCCTTTTACGTTCAACATAGTGTGAACGTGCCAGTCACCTGGACGACGTGCTTTCAACAATACTTTAAACTCATAAGTCTCACCAAGTTCTAAAGATACTGAACGTGGAACTAATTGACCACCGATCCAAGATCCTGCACGAATAAATACAGGACCAGGAATACCGATGTTCAAGAAAGAGATTTCGGGTTTATCAACAGTTTCAGGCCATCCAGTAAATACGAAGAATTTACCTGAAATTGTCATTGTATCATTAACTGGCACTTCTTCTTTTGACCAATTCAGGTCAAACCAGTGAATAGTACGCATACGCATGAACGCCGCTTGCGACTTTTCACCATGAGCAGATGCAGTTGGTGTGTAAAACATCGCTGCTGTCATTGTAATCAGCAGTGCGACAAAGGATAATTTAGCAACCTTGTCTTTGAATATTTTCATATATCCTCCTCTATAATAGAGAATCTATTGTTTCTTGAGTATCTAAAGATAATATAAAATTATCATTAGTCTTTTTATTTTTAGCTGTAACAGTCTTATGCAGCTTCAACGAAAGCAGTGCTTCCGAACCACTTGCCGAAGAAATGCCACAAGAAGTATATTAAGATACTCACAAAACCAGAGAAGAACGCTGATACTGGAGCAACGTCTTTACCGAATGTTCTTAATGTACCTTTTTCTACCATTCTGATATATTCAGGAGTACCAGTTCTAACATAATGGTAACCTTGTAAATCAGCTAAAGTCATCATCATGCCGTTATATTCTACTGGCACGTGTAATGGAGCAATAACAGGCCAGTTACCTGGGTAGAATAATAGGCCATAAGCCAATCCACCGA